>JAFYOG010000104.1 GCA_017560285.1 Clostridia bacterium | reverse complement strand
GCAACAAGCTCGGTAGGTGTCATCGAGCCGTCCGAGCAGTTGGAATGGGTATGTAAATCTATATATCCGTTCATTCTTCGTTTTTCCTTACGTATATACCTTTAAGACGCATAAAATGATTTGTTAATCGGATTTCTTTGCCCTCTTCTTGCTCGGAATCGAAATAATGGCTATATCCAATAGTATCCTTATAGACCGCAGGGGTTTCCGTTTTATCGGGCCAACGAATAACAACTCTATCTCCCGAATCTAAAACCAATTCTCCGACTAAATAACTCATAGTACACCTCTATATACTAATTTTCTGCCACTTTCCGCCCTTAAACCTATATGCAGAAAAAGCCAAGCGAACATATTGATCCAGCAGTAAGCTTATCCATGCTCCGTAAATTCCTATACCTGCATACCATGGAATAATGCCGCCCGGATTACACAGCAAAAATGCTACCGCGGGACGAATTAGCGCTATGGATATAGCGGAAGTAACAGCTACAAACTTGGTATCGCCTGCTCCTCTTAACGCGCCGTTATATATAACCTGAGCAATCAGACCGGGGGCGACTATAGTAATAATATAGGTCAAATTCACACCTATTCGCATTACGTCGCGGTAAAAAGGATCGTCGTTTTTGGCAAATAAATCTACCATAAACTCGCCGCCGAATATAAACAGCACCATCAATATGGCCGAAACCAAAAAACCTATACGCTGACCTGCCTTGGCAAACAAAGTTGCCATATCGGGGCGGTTTTTGCCAAGATTTTGACCTATTAAAGCGCTGCACGCAGAGCTTAAACCATCGCCTACCGATAAGGATAAGGTGATAATGCTCATACAGATTGTATGGGTAGCGAATTCCACCGTACCCAAATCTGCAACTATTTTAGAAAATATCAAAAAGCCTATTCTTACAAAAACCTGTTCGGTTCCTGCGCCCAAAGCCACCTTACCAATGGTTTTAAGTAAGGGTGCTTTCCATTTTATAAGACCCAAAGGTCTAAGCCTTAGATACTTGTTTTTTCCTATAATCGAAACCAAGCTCATTACAAAGGAAGCGACGTTACCGATTAAGGTTGCAACAGCCGCGCCCGTAACGCCCCATTCGGGAAAAATCCACAAGCCATTTATAAGCAACGCGTTAAAAATAATGTTAGTTACGTTGGCAACCGCGTTGGTTCGCATAGATATTTTGGTATTTCCGCTGCCGCGTTGTGCACCGTTAATTACCATACCTACCGAGGTAAATATAAGCCCAACCATTGTGATTTTAAAATATTGTGTAGCTAAACCAACAGTATCGTCTTTGGCGCCTGCCATTCTTACCAACGCTTCGGCATTAAGTACGGCTAAACCGCACAGCACTACCGCCAAAACACCTGCGAGCCCAAGCATTTGCATTAAGCAATCGTTAGCGCCTTCTTTATCGTTTTGCCCTTTACGTCTGGCAACGATAGCAGTAACGGCTATATTCAGCGCGAAGAACACCGAATAAAAAATCATTCTGGGCTGTGTGGTAATGCCCACCGCAGAAACCGCAACCGTACCGCAATTCGAAACCATTATAGTATCGACAATATTAACAAGGCTCATCAATACCGATTCTACCATTGCGGGCCAAGCCATTAACATAAAGGCTTTATATAGATTTTTACTTGTGGGGAATTCTCCGTTGGGGATTATCTTCTTTGACATCCCCTGAACAGAGCAAAGTCTTTTAAAAAACATAATTAAGTGTGATAAAGCTTTTTGGTTTGATATTGCGGCTCGCAGGTAATATTAATACCCAAGCGCTTTAAAAGCTTTTCGTCAACCTGCGAAAGCATTACCGATGAATGCATTTGGCTGCCCGCAAGATTTTTTAATTGATCCAAAGCGCGTTTTGCGTTATTGTCGGAAACGGCACAAACCGAAAGTGCGATAAGGATTTCGTCGGTATGCAATCTGGGATTAGTATTTCCCAAGTGTTGAATTTTAAGTTCCTGAATAGGCTCTATAACCTCGGGGGACATTAAATATACGTTATCGTCAATACCTGCAAGCTTTTTAAGAGCGTTTAACAGCATCGCGCTGGATGCGCCAAGCAACGAGCTTGTTTTACCGGTAACTATTCTGCCATCGGGAAGCTCGATTGCTGCAGCAGGCGCAGATGTTTCTTTAGCGCGGTTATTTGCGGCGGCAACCACTGCTCTGTCGTCAACGGTTATACCGCATTGATTCATTAATATTTCGATTTTATAAACTGCAGAATCCTCGCCCGTTCCTTTTCTTTGCTGGCACAACGCTTCGTAATACCGACGAATAATTTCCTGATTAGCGGCGGCGCGGCAAGCGTTATCGTCGCAAATTGCATTACCTGCCATATTTACGCCCATATCGGTGGGAGATTTATAAGGCGAGCTGCCGTATATTTTTTGGAACATTGCATTAAGCACGGGGAAAATTTCAACGTCGCGGTTATAGTTAACCGTCTGTATACCGTATGCCGCCAAATGATAAGGGTCTATACAGTTAAGGTCATCCAGATCGGCGGTTGCGGCTTCATACGCGATATTAACGGGATGTTTAAGAGGAAGATTCCAAACGGGGAATGTTTCGAATTTTGCATAACCCGCCTGAACCCCGCGTTTATGGTCGTGATATAATTGGGACAAGCAGGTTGCCATTTTTCCGCTTCCGGGGCCGGGAGCAGTAATAACCACCAACCTGCGAGATGTGTTAATATAATCGTTTCTGCCCAAGCCCTGATCGCTAACTATAAGCTTAACGTTAGAGGGGTAACCTTCTATGTTGTAATGGTTATATGTAGTAACACCAAGCTTTTTCAAGCGTTTTTTAAAGGCAACAACGGCGGGCTGCGAATTATATTGGGTAAGTACAACACTTCCCACATATAAACCGCAGGCGCGGAACGCATCGATAAGGCGCAAAACGTCTTGGTCATACGTAATACCCAAATCGCCTCTAACCTTATTCTTCTCTATATCGTTGCTATTAATAACAATAACAATTTCAGCTTCGTCCTTTAGGGCGGAAAGCATCTCGATTTTTATACCCGGCTTAAATCCGGGCAAAACACGGGATGCGTGAAAGTCGTCAAAAAGCTTGCCGCCAAACTCTAAATAAAGCTTGCCGCCAAACTGATCGATACGTTCACGTATATGACGTGTTTGCAGCTCCACGTATTTTTCGCAATCAAAACCTTGTTTTATCATTGTTATACCCCTAAAAGTTCGCTAAGTTCATTTATATTCGACACCACTGCGCATTCTGCTTTGTTCAAAGCCTCTCTGCATTGATGCCCACACGACAACAGTATGCAATCCGAATTAACGGCAGATGCAACCTCGCTGTCATGATACATATCGCCGATAAAAACAGATTTTTTGGGCGATATATTAGATTCGATAATAAAATTATGCGTACGTTGTACCTTGCTTCCGACCTTGCAATCGTCTGCACCTAATACGGCATCGAAATATTCACTGATTCCGTATTTTTTAAGAAGTGGCTCTATATATTTATTTTGGCTAGAAGAAAAAATATATTGCTTAGCACCCATTCTGCGAAGTTTTTCTAAAAGCGCGGCTACGTTTTCTGCAAGCGGCTCTTTAGGCAAATTTTCGTGCCAAAGCTTGTTATACTCTATAGAAAGGCCTTCCATTGTTTCTTTGGAAATGTCCATAACACGTTCATAAAACAGCGATATAGGAACGTCCACGTAATCTCTGTATTGTTCAAAGGTAATGCGAGGCAAATTCCTAAAATCGAGCATTTTATTTACGCATATATATGCAGTTTCGGCATCGTTAAGCAAGGTGCCGTTCCAATCCCAAAAAATATGTTTATACTTCATAATTTATCACCGATTTTATATTTTAACATATAAAACTTCTATTTTCAACAGTTAGTAACAATTTTAAACCTAAAATTTATAAGCGCCCCGCATTGCAGGGCGCTTACTTATTTATTTTTGTTTTAATGCGCGTTCCAACCAGATACAGCCGATTTCAAATGCATCGTAAAAGTTTTTCTTTTCGCATTGCTTAATGACCTTTTCGTTAAAAGAAATGTCATCATCGGTATCCTGAATTTGAACAAGCACCTTTGTGGCAACTTCCAAATCGCCAACCTTTTTAGCTTCCAGAATATTCATAAACAAAATATATTTTGCATCCGGAAAACCGTAGAATATAAAGCGGCCTTGTCTTACAAGAGGCTTGCCTTTGTACATTAGTGTTTTAATCTGACTCATAGAGAAATCAACCTTTCTTCTTATCGGTTACGATAAAGTCTTCTACAAGGTTGCGAAGAAGCTCATCGCGGTCGATTTTGGAGATGATTGCACGGGAATTATTGTAATTGGTGATATAGGTAGGATCCTCGGAAACAATATATCCAACCAATTGGTTTATGGGGTTATATCCCTTTTCAACAAGAGAATCGTATACGCTTTGGAGCTGTTGACGCATAACTTCCTTGCTTTGCTCTTTCACAGAAAACAGCATGGTTTTCTGTTTGTTATCAACCGTTTTTTTACTTTTATCCTGCATTTTCAACCCTCCTAAATAATTTTTATCTGTATGTGGTTATTATACAACATACTTTCATTCTTTGCAAGACTTTTTTTATTTTAGGAACGAAGTACTATTCCCTGCTCGTTCTCTAACTTCTTAAGAATGCGTTTTACGCCCGCATCGGCGTCTTCATCGGTAAGTGTTTTATCAGCCAAGCGGAATACCAATCTTACGGCAACGCTCTTTTTGCCATCCTCTACACCCTTGCCGCTGTAAACGTCAAAAACGCTTGCGCTTTCAAGGGATTTGCCTGCATAGGAGCGAATATCGTTAAGAAGCTTTCCAACCTCTACGCTCTTTTCGCAAATAAGCGCAATATCTCTTTCCATTGCAGGATAAACGGGCAACGGAATGTATCCACGCTCGGTTTTTACAGATTTTAGAAGCGGTTCGGTATATATCATTGCGGTGCATACACCACGGGGAAGATCGTAATTTTCGCAAACAAGAGGATGAACCTCACCGATTCTGCCCACAAGCTTAGTACCCACAAATACGTCTGCACAACGTCCGGGGTGGAATGAAGGATCGTTGCTAACCGCAACATATTCACGCGCGGAAATATTGAGGCGAACGAACAACGCTTCTGCGTCTGCCTTTAGGTTATAGAAGCCGCCGCAATCGGGTGTAAATGCAAAGCAAAGTGTTTTGCTTTCGTTAGAAAGCTCACCGTTACGTCTGTATACAGTCATAATTTCAGACATACGACATTTATCAACTTTGCGGTTTACGTTACGGGACAATACCTCAAGCATAGAAGGTAACGGATGGGTTCTCATAACCGACGTATCTTCGCCCAAGGGGTTTATAATGCGGATAAAATCGCGTAGTTCGCTATCCTCGGGGATATTAATCTTATCTAAAGAACGAGGCGAAACAAAGGAATAAGTGCAGCTTTCACAGTAACCCAAGCCCGCCATAATATCGTTAATATTATAACGGAACGCCTCGCGAGGAGTTCTGCCGCCTAAGCCTGCGGCGCCCTTAAACATGGTTTCTTCTATTTTGTCGAAGCCGTACAAACGAACAACCTCTTCGGCAATATCGGCAACGTTTATGATATCGCTGCGATAAGGGGGAACAATTAGCTTATCTCCATCTGCAATCAATTCTACGGCAGCCAAAAGCTTATCCATTTCTTCGTTAGAAATATTTGTTCCAAGAAGCGCGTTTACCTTTGCTCTGTCGTATGCCACCGTTCTTTCGGAAATATCGGCATTATTAATATCAATAACACCTTCCACAACCTCGCCGCAGCCAAGAAGAGTTACCAATTCCGCAGCGCGATCCACAGCAGGAAGAGTATTACACGCGGGAAGACCCTTTTCGAACTTTGCGGAGCTATCAGTACGCAACCCAACAGATTTAGAGGTTTTGCGTATATTTTCACGTGCGAAATTAGCACTTTCGAACACAACGGTGGTTGTAGATTCGTTAATTTCGCTGTTTTCGCCACCCATAACGCCTGCAAGAGCAACGGCGCGGTCGCCATCGGCAATAACAAGCATTTCGGCGGTTAATTTGCGTGTTACACCATCCAAGGTAACTATTTCTTCGCCGTCGTATGCATTACGAACGTTAATCTGATTGCTCTTTATATATTCGTAATCGAAAGCATGCATAGGCTGACCGTATTCGATCATTACATAATTGGTAATATCGACGATATTGTTTATAGGTCTGACACCTGCCGCGCGAAGCTTAGCGCGAAGCCACAAGGGAGAAGGACCTATTTTTACATTTTTAACTACTCTGGCGGTATAACGAGGGCAAAGTTCGGTATTAGAAACATTTACGCTGATGTAATCGGAAGCTTTTTTACCGTCCTTTACTTCGTTAACAACAGGGGTTTTTATGTTAGCCTTTTCGCCGAAGGTAGCAGCAACTTCACGTACTATGCCTAGGTAAGAAAGGCAATCGGGGCGGTTAAAGGTAAGCTCGAATTCTACTATTGTATCGTTAAGCTTACATACGTCGCGTATATCGTCGCCTAAATCACATTCTTCCTGAAGAAGGAATATACCGTCTTCTTCTGCATAGGGGAAATCGTTTACGGTAAGACCAAGCTCGCCCAAAGAGCAAAGCATACCTTGGGAAGGAACGCCGCGAAGCTTACCGTTTTTAATAACCTTGCCGCCGGGCAGATGTGCGCCGTCAAGACAAACGGGAACGATATCCCCTGCCTTAACGTTCTGTGCACCGGTAACGATCTGAAGGTTTTCTTCCTTACCAACGTTAACCTGACATATAATTAAATGGTCGGAATCGGGGTGAGGTTCGGTTGACATAATCTTACCAACCACAACGTTGGATATATCTGCACCCAAAACCTTGTAACCTTCAACCTTTGTGCCGCTCATTGTCATTGCATCGCAGAAGGTTTTTATATCGTCGGGTACGTTTACATAATCTTTTAACCAGTTAAGTGAAACTTCCATTATTTAATCCTCCCTGTTAATTAGAACTGCTTTAGGAAGCGAGCGTCGTTTTCGTAAAGCAGACGAAGATCATCTATGCCTGCCATAACCATCGCAACACGTTCTACACCCATGCCGAAGGCAAAACCGGTGTAAACGTCAGGATCTATGCCGCCGGCACGAAGAACCTCGGGATGAACCATACCCGATCCAAGAATTTCCATCCAGCCTTCGCCTTTGCACAAACGGCAACCCTTGCCGCCGCATACAAAGCAGGAAACGTCAACCTCTGCCGAGGGCTCTGTGAAGGGGAAATTATGAGGACGGAAACGTGTTTTGGTTTCGGGACCAAACATAGTTTTTGCAAAGGTAGAGAGTATACCCTTAAGGTCGCCCATGGTTATTCCTTTATCTATAACCAAACCCTCTAACTGATGGAATACGGGGGAGTGAGATGCATCGGCAACGTCGCTTCTGTATACTCTGCCGGGAGAAATAATGCGGATAGGGGGATTGGGGTTATTTAACATCGCACGAATCTGAACAGGAGACGTCTGCGTACGAAGCAATGTGTTTTCGGTAATGTAGAAAGTATCCTGAAAATCACGGGAGGGGTGGTCGGCAGGTGCATTAAGGGCATCGAAGTTGTTATAAACGGTTTCAACCTCAGGTCCTTCTGCAACGGTAAATCCCATATCGATAAAAATCTCGGTCATACGTTTCATCGCTTTTGTGATGGGATGTATATGTCCTGCATTAGGGTCGATCGCATCGTAAGTAACGTCTAATTTTTCGGCTTCCAAGCTGCGGGCAAGCGCAATCTTCTTAAGCTCGGCACCGCGCACTTCCAACGCAGATTCTATACAATTTCTAACCTCGTTAGCTACTGCTCCGATAACAGGGCGTTCTTCTGCAGATAAGCTGCCCATACCGCGAAGAATCTTTGTAAGCTCGCCTTTTTTGCCCAAATACTTTATTCTGATTTCTTCCAAAGAAGTGTCTGCCGCTTCTATTTCCGCAACGGCGGCAATTCTTATTTGTTCAAGTTGCTGTTTCATTTATATTTGCCTTTCTGTGGTTTATTCAAGATAATCTTTAAGCTTCTTCGAACGGCTGGGGTGACGAAGCTTACGCAACGCCTTTGCTTCGATCTGACGAATACGTTCGCGGGTGATATCAAACACCTTACCAACCTCTTCAAGCGTACGGGGTCTTCCGTCTTCCAAACCGTAGCGAAGCTTTAATACGGCAGCCTCGCGGTCGGTTAACGTTCTAAGCACCTCTAAAAGATGTTCGCGAAGCATCTGGTAGGATGCTGCATCTGCAGGCGCGGGAGTGTTGTCGTCTGCAATAAAGTCGCCAAGGTGCGAATCTTCTTCTTCGCCGATAGGCATTTCCAAAGAAACGGGTTCCTGCGCTATTTTAAGAATATCTCTTACCTTATCCACAGGCATATCCATTGCTTTTGCAATTTCTTCGTCAAGAGGATCTCTTCCCTTTTCCTGCAAAAGCTGGCGAGAAACACGCAACACCTTATTGATAGTTTCTACCATGTGAACAGGAATACGAATGGTACGCGCTTGGTCTGCAATGGCGCGGGTTATTGCCTGACGAATCCACCAAGTCGCATAGGTAGAGAACTTAAAGCCTTTACCATAATCGAACTTTTCGGCAGCTTTCATAAGACCTAAATTACCCTCTTGAATAAGATCCAAGAAGAACATACCGCGGTTTACATAACGTTTTGCTATGCTTACTACCAAACGAAGGTTTGCCTCTACCAATTGCTGTTTTGCAGCCAGATCGCCGTGGGACATACGGTTGGCGAGCTCTAACTCTTTTTCGGCAGAAAGCAAGGGTACCTTACCGATTTCTTTAAGGTACATTCTTACAGGGTCATCGATAGAAACGCCTTCCTGAGTAAGAATAGTATCGGTATCTTCAACAGGCTCGTCGAATTCCTCGGTTTCCAGCTCTTCTTCGTTAATATCAAAAGTGGGCGTAGTATTTTCTACAGCAATCTCTATACCGTGACGTTCGAGAGCTTCGCAGGTTTTTTCAAAGCGCTCTATAGACATATCGCTGTCGGCGAGAGCAGAAAGCACCTCTGTTGCTCTTATACTTCCTTTGTTGATCGCTTCTTCGATCTGTTCGGGGGTAAATGCAGACAAGTTCTTTTCCATATTAATCCTCCTGTATATCTGACTTCTTTTTCTTTAACTTATTAAGATATTCGCTTAAAGCATTTGCGGGGTCTGATTCTATTTTTTTATCATATTCGCTACGTTCGCGAAGCTCTTTTAATGCATCGATATGAGAATTCAATGCCGTTAGGGTTATATCGCCCAAATCTAATCTGGAAGCGCGGCAATTTTCCAAAGCTCCGATTTCGCGGGCGGTCAGAACACCGTCTTTTGACAAAACGATCTCTTGCCCTGCCGAAAACTCTTCTTTAAAAAGGTTGAATATTTTTTTATTCAAGCCTGTGGCAAAATCATCTTCGCTAAGCCGCTTCATTGCTTCGGGGCCAAAATCGCTGCGGATTAACAGTAATCCCAAAATTTGTTCTTCGTGTGATGCCTCGGAAGAAAACCTTAATTTATCGGCATTGGCAGTTCCGCCAAAACCGCTTTGTTCCTTCAACGCGTTCTGTCCTTGTGCCTTTTTAGCCTTTTTATCGTTAATATTATAAATACGTTCAACCTCTGTGCGCATAGCCTCGGCAGTAAGCCCAAGCTTTTCGGCTGCCCGTGCGGAATATACTTCGCGTTCGGGTCGGGATGCCAATTCGGCAATGAACTTCTTTACCTCGTCAACCGCGCGAAGCTTTTCCTCGGCAACGGTTGTATCGTATCTTCCCAAAATTTCGTCAATACGATAATCGATTTGACCGGAAGAACCCGTTAATTTGGCACGGAAGGCATTCGCTCCGAACTTTTTAATAAATTCATCAGGGTCCTTTGCCTCGGTTCCCAAGTTTATTATTTTTGTATCAACGCCAACTTGATTTAGCAGATCGATGCCTTTTAGCGTTGCCCGTCTGCCGGCTTTATCGATATCGTATGCCAAATACACCGTGCGGCAGTATCTTGCAATGGTTCGGGCGTGCTCGGGGGTTATTGCGGTGCCCAAGGTTGCAATAGCATTATCAAAGCCCGCCTGATGCATCGCAATAGCATCGGGAGCGCCTTCACACAACACTAAACTGCCCGATTCGGTGTTTTTCGCAATATGAAGTCCAAACAATATTTTGCTTTTTTTAAAAACAACGGTATCCGACGTGTTGATATACTTCCGTTCTTCTTCGTTATCGCTTAGGCGACGGCCACTGAAAGCAACTACCTCGCCGTTTGCATCGAAAACAGGAAACATAACTCTATGCCGGAAAATGTCGTACATTTTACCGTTCTTACCCTCGCCCCCAAGGAACGCACTTTTAAGTTCAAACGGTGTAAAACCCTTTGACATTAAGTATTCGCATAAGGGCGCTTTTCCGTAAGGTGCATTAGGGGCGTATCCTATTCCAAAATGCTTTATAGTAGCCGATTGGAATTGACGCTTTTCTAAATAGTTCCGTGCAAACGCACCTTCGGGTGCAAGTAACGCCTTGTAAAAGAACCTTGCAGCCTCGCGGTTAAGCTCCAGCATACGTTCGCGGCGAACCGTAGGCACCTTTTCTTTTTGTTCATAGGTTTCTTCAACCTTAATGCCTGCTCGCTTTGCCAAGAATTCTATTGCTTCGCGGTATTCTAAATTTTCGGTCTGCATAACAAACGTAACAACGTCTCCGCCTGCACCGCAGCCAAAGCAATAATAACTTGAAGTGGAAGGAAACACGGTAAATGAAGGTGTTCGTTCGCTATGGAAGGGGCAACGGCCAACAAGATTACCGCCTGCCCTTTTAAGGGTAACAGTTCTGCCGATAACTTCTTCTATGCTGTTGCGCAATTTAATTTCTTCCAGAAATTCTCTTGTATAAGCCATTTATTGCCTCCTTTTCTGTTTATTTATATTGCCATACCTTGGGGACAAACAGTTCGTTAAAGCAACCTAATGCATAACGGTCTGTCATTCCCGCAATAAAATCTGCTGTTATTACTTCTATACCGTCTTTTTCGGCATACTTAAGATATTCGTTGGGGATAGCATCGGGGTGCGACGAAAAATGCTCGAACAAAAACGTTATCATATTAAGAACCCGACCGTCCTCGCTTTTGGCGATTTTGTTCATATAAACGCTTTGGAACATAAAATCGCGCAAATCGTCCATGGCTTGTGCATATGGCTCTACCAAGCCTATTCCGTTATCTACACCGTTGTTTATGGTTGCAGATACAAGTGCGGTTATTCTTTGGCTATGGGTTGTTCCCAAAACATCACTAATGCTTTTGGGAATATCGGAAATATTAAGTATACCCGCGCGGGCAGCATCGTCTATATCGTGATTAATATATGCGATACGGTCGGCGATTTTAATAATTCTGCCTTCCAACGTATCGGCGGAAACGCTGCCTGTATGGCAAAGAATACCGTTTCGAACCTCGTAAGTAAGGTTAAGACCTTCGCCCTCGTTTTCGAGATAATCTACAACCCTAAGGCTCTGCTCGTTATGGCGAAAGCCGTTGGGCAAAAGCTTATTCAACGCCCGTTCGCCGGAATGCCCGAACGGGGTATGCCCCAAATCGTGGCCAAGGGCGGCTGCTTCGGTAAGATCCTCGTTAAGCTTTAAAGCACGTGCGATGGTTCGCGCAATCTGTGCAACTTCAAGGGTGTGTGTTAATCTTGTGCGGTAATGATCACCCTCTGGCGCAAGAAACACCTGCATTTTATGCATTAATCTGCGAAAGCTTTTAGAATGGACAATTCTGTCTCTATCTCTTTGAAATTCGCTTCTGACAGGACAATCGGTTACAGGCTTTTCACGGCCTTTAGTGTCTTTTACATGGAACGCCTTGTCGCAAAGAAATGCATTTTCGTATGCAAGAATACTGTCTTTTATCAAAAAACATCACTCCATAGCGAAAAATAGTTTTGTAAGTTATATACGCATGCTATTCCAATTTTACTTTTTTTATTTTTTTGTTTTAAACAATATTTTTTATTTTTCTTTATAATAAAATAATTAAATTAAAAAACGGGTTGTATTTTTAATAAGTTCGTGGTATAATGTAGTTTGATTTTTTATGTGTATAAAGCAAGGAGCAAGAATGTTCGGATACATACGTCCCGTAAAAGCCGAGCTTTACGTTAAAGACAGCGAATTATACAAAGCAATATATTGCGGCTTATGCAGGTACGGCGGCAAAAACATTTCTCACTTAACAAGGTGGCTTCTTAATTACGATTTCGTTTTATTGGCTTTGTTAAGAATGTCGTTAACAGGCGAAAAGGTTTGCGTGCAACAAAAGCGTTGTCCGTATAAATTAAAAAAATGCAACTGTGCCATCGCCGATGAAAGCTATTCCTTCGTATGCTCTGCTTTTGGCTTGCTTACCTACGGCAAGGTTTTAGATGATATTAACGACGAAAAAGGCTTTAAACGTTTTCTTAAACGCTTATCCAAGCCCGTTTTCAAGCGCATACGAAAAAAATCGAACAATTTTGACGGATTATCCGATATTGTACAGCGCGGATTAGACGCAACTGCCAAGGCGGAAGCAGAACACTGCACTTCCCCCGACCGCGCCGCAGATGGTTTTGCAACCATGATGAAGGAAATAGCGTCGTACGGTTTAACGGACGAAAAACGAATTATTGCAGAGAATTGCGGATATCACATAGGCAGATTTATTTATTTGGCAGATGCATATGACGATATGGAAAGCGATGCAAAAAGCGGGAATTATAATCCATTTTTGTTAAAATACGGCTCTTTGCAAAACGCTTTAAACGTGCAAGACGAAATTCAAGAAACCCTTTGGGACAGCTTGAATGCGTTCTCGAACTACTATGCCCTGGCTGCAAATCAACCTTTAAACAGCTTTGACAGATTAATTTTTAACATAACAGAATTGGGCGGCAGAGATGCCGTTAAGCGAATAAGCGAAAGGAAAAACAAAAAATGAGCAACCCCTACGAAATACTTGGTGTTTCTGAAAACGCCTCTGATGAAGAGATTAAAAAAGCATATAGAAAGCTTGCTAAGCAATACCACCCCGATAATTACGTCGATAACCCTTTAAAAGACCTTGCCGACGAAAAAATGAAGGCAATTAACGAGGCTTACGACCAAATACAAAAAATGCGTGCGGGAACCTATAACGGTAACAGCCAAAACAGCAACGGCGGTTATAACGGAAACGCAACCTTTGCGCGTGTTCGCAGCCTTATAAATTCCCGCAGAATCGGCGAAGCAGAAACTATCCTTAACGGAATGACAGAACGCAACGCCGAATGGCATTTCCTTATGGGCTTGGTTTACTACGCTAAGGGTTGGTTGCAAGACGCAAGAAACGAAATTAACACCGCGTGCTCTATGGACCCTTATAACCGCGAATATTCCATGTGGCAGCAACGGTTGGGCAGAGGCGCAGGCTCCAGCCCCTATGCAGGTATGAACACAAACAACGCAGGCGGTTGTTCCGGTTGCGACGTTTGCCAAGGCTTGCTTTGTGCCGATTGCTGTTGTGAATGTATGGGCGGCGACCTTATCCGTTGTTGCTGATGAAGAATACAAAGAAGGTTGCACTTGCAGGTATTTTCACCGCACTGTGCGTTGTGTTTTTATTTGTCGGTTCGCTTTTTCAAACGTTGGATCTTAGCGCAGCCGCAATCGGCAGTATAATCGTATTAATAGCCTTTATCGAGCTTGGTAACGGCTGGGCATTTGGTGTATATGCCGCCTCCTCGGTGCTTTCGATGCTGTTATTACCAAACAAAACCGCCGCGGTGGTTTTTACGGTTTTTGCCGGCTTTTACCCTATAGTAAAAGTATGGTTAAACAAAATTAAACCCTTTTGGCTTTCGTACACCGTACGCATTTTGTGCTTTAACACAATGCTCACCGCAATGATATTTATTGGCAAAAAGCTTTTGGGCTTGGAAGAAGATTACCTAAATTTCGGAATTATTATTTATGCTTTATGCAACGTTGCTTTTATTGCATACGATTTTGCTTTAGAACGCATATCGATCACATACAGTGTTAAAATCAGATCGAAAATATTTGGTCCAAAGCATTAAATTTCTGCAATAAAAACCTATGTTTATTGACAAATATACCCGCGCGTGATATAATTATATGATAGATTTTTCGGAGGTTCTTTATGATAAAGAGTATGACCGGATACGGCAGACACCGCCAGGTGGTAGATGGCCGTGATATACTTTGCGAAGTAAAATCGGTTAACAGCCGATATTTAGATACCAACATAAAAATGGGGCGCACCTACTCTGCCCTGGAAGAAACGGTTAAGCAATACGCAATGTCTCGCGTGTCCCGCGGGAAAATGGATATATACATTTCCATCGATAACATCGCAGGAGATGATAACGGGCTTTCTGTTAACGAGAAATTCCTGGAAAGCTACGTAAATCTTCTTCGAGATATTAAAGAGCGATATTCGCTCGGCGGCGACGTTACAATTCAAACCGTTGCCGGAAGAAACGAGGTTTTTGTACAAACCCGCCCCGATGAAGATATGGAAGCTGTGGGCAAGGCTCTTACGGTAGTTTTGGAGCAGGCATTCGACAGCTTTACCGCAATGCGTGCTGCCGAGGGCGAAAAGCTTGAAGAAGATCTTCTTGGACACTTGGCTGTATTGGAAGGCATTCGTGATAATATCGCCGAACGCGCTCCTTTATCTGTAAAAGAAAACAACGAAAAAATGCGCGCCAGAATTAAAGAATTGTTAGACGGCGTTGCCTATGACGAAGGCAGACTGCTTACCGAATGCGCAGTATTTGCCGACAAAGCCGATATAAGCGAGGAAACCGCCAGACTCAGCTCCCATTTTGCGCAATTTAGAAAAATTCTTAAAGAAAACGTTCCCGTAGGAAGAAAGTTAGATTTCTTGGTACAGGAAATGAACCGCGAGGTTAACACAATAGGTTCTAAATGCAACGACGGCGAAATTGCGAAAGCGGTTATAGAAGCAAAGAGCTACGTAGAAAAAATACGTGAGCAGATTCAAAATATCGAATAGGAGCATTGCTGTATGAAATTAATAGATGCAGGCTTTGGCAACTATATTAACTGTGACAGATTAATTTCGGTTGTATCGCCCGAATCGCTTCCTGTAAGACGACTTATACAGGATGCAAAAAACGCAGGACGTCTTATTGATATAAGCTGCGGCAAAAAGACCAAATCGGTAATTATTACCGACAGTGATCATATTATTTGCTCTGCCGAAGAACCCGAAACAGTTATTAAATCCATTAACGAGTAATAATTTTCAAAAATAAACGAGGTAACCAATTATGATGCTTTATCCCACAGTTCAAGACCTTACCAACGACAAGGTAAACCGTTATAAGCTTGTTATTGCCACCGCAAAATGTGCAAGACACATTATTGACAAAGCGAACGAAGAACAAGCGATTGAAGAAATTAAGTACGAAAACGATCGTTTTTCCAAAGACAGCAAGGCAGAAAACCCCTTGCTTACCGAAAAGCCCGTTTCTATCGCCGTTCAAAAGCTTTATGAAGGCGAATACACAATCGTAACAGACTAATTTTTAACATGACAAAAGCGTACGCCTTCGTATATATAACCGATATTGCATACAGCATAGACAAAAAATACACTTATTTTATCCCTTATGATTTAAGGGATGAAATAAAAATCGGTTCGGTTGTTGTAGTTCCTTTCGGAAACGCAAACAAACGCAAAAGTGCAGTTGTTGTCGGCTTTGCCGAGGAATGCGAATATCCTCGTATTAAGCATATCGACAAGATTATGCATTACCCGTTTGATGTTCCCGAGGAGCTTATTTACACCTGCAGTTTTATGAAGGAACGCTTTTTCTGCACGTTCGGCAACGCATTCAAGACGGTTATTCCACCCAGCGTTAACCTTTCCACCGAAACGGTTTATAGAGTTAACGAAGATAGAGATTTAAGCCGTTTGAACGATGCCGGCGAAATTTGCGTTCGCAAAATCCAAGAAAAGGGCATCGCCACCGAAAGAGAGTTAATAAACGAATACGGTGAAGAATGCAAACGGCTTTTGGATGCACTGTGCAGAAGCGAAATTCTGTTTAAAGAAACCCGCGTGCCCGAAAAGCTTAACGAGAAAAACCTTTACACGTACAGTCTTGCTATTTCTAACGAAGAAGCGGCAATTCTTGCAGAAAGCGGAGAAGGGCTTACCGAAAAGCAACGCGGTTTAACGGGTATGCTTATTAACTACCCTGCCGTAACCGTAAGAGAAATCGAGGAATTGGGCGGCTATACCGCATCTATAGTAAACGCCCTTGTAAAAAAGGGCATTGCAGAAAGACGCGAAACCGCTGTTTTCAGAGAAGCGTATTCCTTTGACGACGTTGAGCCCGAGGGTGATTATACCCTTTCGGAAGAACAGCAAAAAACCGTTGAAGGTATTACCGAACTTTTAAAGAGTGGCGAACCAAAGGGCGCTTTGCTGTTTGGAGTAACCGGAAGCGGAAAAACACGCGTTATTATCGAAACGGTAAAAGAGGTATTAAAAAACGGCAAGCAGGCTATTATTTTGCTTCCCGAAATAGGTTTGGCTTCGCAAGCGGTTAAATCTTATGCCGCTGCTTTCGGCAAACGCTTAGCAGTCATACACTCTATGCTTTCGGTAGGCGAACGTACAGATACTTACAGAAAAATTTTAGAAGGCAATATAGACGTTGTAATAGGCACTCGCAGTGCAATATTTGCACCGCTAACACGCTTGGGTATTATTGCTATCGATGAAGAACAGGCGCATACCTATAAAAGCGAAATGCAGCCAAAGTACAACGCCATTGATATTGCAAGATTCCGTTGTACAAATTCCAACGCGTTAATGCTGTTGGCTTCGGCAACACCTTCTATCGAAAGCTATTACAAGGCACAAAAGGGCAATTATTCCCTATTTAAGCTCGAAAACAGATTTGGGGAAGCAAAATTACCCAAGGTTATTATTGAAGACCTGCGGGATGACGAAACTGTCGCAGGCGGCAAGCTTATAGGAAAACGGTTAACCAAGGAATTGCTTTTGGCAAAATCCGAAAACAAGCAAGCGTTACTTTTTGTTAATCGCAGAGGATATAATTCCCACATTTCCTGCAGAGAATGCGGTTATGTGTTTAATTGCCCAAATTGTTCGGTATCGCTTACACACCACGTTTTCGAAGGCATATTCCGTTCTACCCAAAGAATGAGCTGCCATTATTGCGGTTTCACCAGTATTTTACCTGAAATTTGCCCTGTTTGCGGCGGAAAACATATTAGTTATTCCGGATTCGGAACACAAAAGCTTCAGGAAGAATTAGAAAAGGATTTCCCTAACATTAACGTTATACGTATGGATTCCGATACCACGGGGAGCAAATATTCCCACGAGAAAATTATCGATTCTTTTGCAAAGGGAAAGAATGATATTCTGTTAGGCACACAAATGATATCCAAGGGGTTGGATTTCCCCGGCGTAAAAATTGCAGGCGCAGTTTCTATTGACAGCGCTCTTTATATGGACGATTTTCGCGCAGGTGAACGCACCTTCTCGTTGGTTACACAGCTTGTGGGCAGAGCAGGACGCGCAGGCGACGATTCCTACGCTGTGTTGCAGACCTATAATCCCGATAATGAAATTTTAAATCTGGCGGCTACGCAAAATTACGAGAAATTTTACGAAAGCGAAATACAGCTTAGAAAAGCCGTAGTGTTCCCACCCTTTTGCTCGATGGCAGTATTTGGAATTTCCTCGGCAGAAGAAAGCGAATGCGAAGAATTTGCAAAACGCTTTAACCTTTCCCTGCTTTCACTGTACGACAAAGGATATAAAGGTAAAATTAAGGTTATTAAATTCGGTCCTTATAAAAGCGGAATTTATAAAGTTATGGGTAAATACCGCCATCGCATAATTATAAAATATAAAGACGATGCACTTGCAAGACAATTTTTTAACGAATTGCTTATAGAAGGGTTAAACACCGCTCCTAAGGGTGTTAAAGTAGATTTAGATGTAAACCCTGCAATTATTTGATCAGTTTGGAGGCTAATATGGCTATTCTTAACATATTAAAAGAAGGCGACGAAACACTTCGCAAGAAGTGCAGAAAAGTAGAAGAAATCACGCCCAGAATTTTACAGTTGCTGGACGATATGCACGATACGCTTGAAAAGGCGCAGGGTGTTGGCCTTGCCGCTCCGCAGGTGGGTATATTAAGACGTATTGTTATTGTAGAAATAGACGATAAAAAATACGAAATGATTAATCCCGAAATCGTTGCAACAAAAGGCAAACAAGAGGAAATTGAGGCTTGCCTTTCCGTCCCCGAAAAATACGGCAGCGTTGTTAGACCCTCTTGGGTTAAGGTGCGCGCCACAGACAGATACGGCAACGAATTCGAAGCCGAGGGCACGGGCTTGATGGCAAGATGCTTTTGCCACGAATTAGATCATTTAGACGGTATATTGTACATCGATAAAGCAACAGAAACGTTCACTCCCGACGAAATAGAGGACGCAGAATGAGAATTGTTTTTATGGGAACTCCCGATTTTGCTGTCTCTTCGTTAGAAGCACTCTACGAATCGGGACACGAAATTGCGTTAGTTGTAACACAGCCCGACAGACCTAAAGGGCGCGGATATACTCTTACTCCTTCCCCTGTAAAGCAATATGCTTTATCCAAAGGCACAGAGGTTATTTCCCCTGCTTCGCTTAAAGATGAAGAAGTAATATCTGTTTTACGAAACACAAATGCAGATCTGTTTATAGTTACAGCATACGGCCGTATACTTTCAAAAGAAATTTTGGATATACCTAAGCTTGGCTGCTTTAACGTTCACGCGTCTTTATTGCCCAGATGGAGAGGTGCGGCACCCATAAACCGCGCTATTATGAGTGGTGATAAGGTCGGCGGTGTTACAATAATGTATATGGATATCGGTTTAGATACCGGCGATATGGTTATTACCAAAGAAATTCCCATAGAAGATAATTGGACAGCCGAAGAATATCACGATGCTTTGGCAGAATGCGGTAAAATTGCTTTAAAAGAGTTTTTAACGCTTGCCGAAAATAACAATATCACAAGAACTAAGCAAGACGAAAGCCTTGTTACCTATGCGGCAAAGGTCGGTAACGACGACGCATATTTGACTTTTAACGAAAAAGCCGAGGACGTGCGTAACAGAATAAGAGGCTTATCACCCTTCCCCGGAAGCTATTTTTTCATTAACGGAAAACGATTTAAGGTTAGAAATGCTGTTCTTGGCAACGGATGCGGTAAAACAGGCGAAATAATTTCCACCCATAAGGGCGGAATAGAAATAGCTTGCGCAGAAGGCAGTGTAATTATTACAAAGCTATGCCCCGAAGGAAAGGGCGTTTGCGATGCCGAAAGTTATTTACGCGGTAATAAAATTGAAGTAGGAACAATTGTAAATGAGCGATAAAGCAAGGCTTAATAGCTTTTATGCCGTAAAAAGAATATTACAGGGCGCTTATTCAAATTTAACTATGCCAAAAGATTTAAGCGGCATAGACAGAGCCTTTGCAGAAGCTATTATTATCGGCACCTTGGAACGCAAAATTACGTTAGAATATGTTATATCAAAATCAGTACAACGTGAACCTACCGAGGACGTTGCCGCTTTGCTAATGACCGGTATTTATCAAATTCTGTATATGGATAGAGTACCGGATAACGCCGTTTGTAACGAAAGCGTTACCATTGCAAAGGAACTTTTCGGTGCAAAAACCGCAGGGTTTGTAAATGCCGTTTTGCGTAACGTTTGCCGAAACAAAAGCGCGTTCATTGCAGATATTAACAATGCTTCGGCAGATATAAAATATTCGGTAAACGCCGAGCTTTACAGGCTGATTAAAGATCAGTATCCCAATGACGCAGAAAATATATTCGAAGCATATTTTAACATCAACCCTACTTTTTTAAGAGTTAATACATTAAAATCCAATGCGGCAGACGTTGCAAAACAAACAAACGGAACCGTCGTTAACGAAAAATGTGTAAAAACGAACTCTGCCGCCGATGCAGTTAAATTGTTAGATACGGGTTGTTTTTATATCCAGGGTAAAGCGTCGCAAATAGCCGTCGAAACGTTAGATGCAAAACCTAACCATATGGTTGTGGACGTTTGCGCCTGTCCCGGCGGAAAAAGCCTAGGTGCAGCAATAGATATGCAAAACGAAGGCAAAATTTATTCTTTTGATTTGCACAAAAGCAAGCTTTCTTTAATAGAAAAGTCTGCATCTAAGTTGGATATAAATATTATTGAAGTTGGGGAACGCAACGCAAAAGCGCCAAACCCCGAAATGGAAGGAATTGCCGATAGAGTAATCTGCGACGTTCCTTGCAGCGGCACGGGCGTTATAGGTACTAAACCCGAAATTAAATACAAATCCCCAAAAGACTTTACCGGATTATATTCAACGCAGTTCGAAATTATAAAGAATGCCGCGAAATATCTAAAAAAAGGCGGAATAATGGTATATTCCACCTGCTCGATCAATAAATTAGAAAACGAAAATACAGTAAATCGATTTTTAAACGAAAACTCTGGATATTCACTTGAATATCAGGAGACCTTTATGCCTTTTGGAGAGGCTTGCGAGGGCTTTTATATCGCAAAAATTATACGGGAGAAATAATTATGAAGGCAGATTTGCTTTCGATGTTTCCGCAAGAGCTTGAAGACTTAACGCTTTCTTTGGGGCAACCCAAATACCGCGGAACACAGATTTTTGAAGGTTTATATAGAGGTATACGGGATATTGATCAGTTCACTTCCCTGCCAAAAGCTTTTAAAGCGGTTTTGTCAGAAAATGCATTTATCCCTACCGCTACCATTAAACGCAAGTTGGTTTCCCAAATAGACGGGACCGTTAAATATTTGTTCCAACTGCACGACGGCGAAACCGTGGAAAGCGTTTTTATGCAATATAAGCACGGCAATACTATGTGTATTTCCACACAGGTTGGGTGCCGTATGGGTTGTGCATTCTGTGCTTCTACAAAAGCAGGGCTGGTAAGATCACTTTACCCTTCCGAAATGCTTTTGCAAATATTAGAAGCCCAACGCGATTTAGACAAAAGAGTATCTAACATAGTTTTAATGGGAATGGGCGAACCTCTTGATAATTATGACAACGTAATTAAATTTTTACGGTTAGTTAACCAAGAAAAAGGGTTGAATATCGGTTTGCGGCATATTTCTCTTTCCACCTGCGGATTAGTGGATAAAATCGACCGCTTGGCTGATGAAAATCTGCCCGTAACATTGTCTGTTTCTTTGCACGCGCCGAACGACGAAAAACGAAAGCGTACAATGCCGATTGCAAACAAATACAGCATTAAAGAGCTTTTAGCGGCGTGCAACAGATTTATAAATAAAACAGGAAGAAGAATTTCCTTTGAATACGCATTAATTTCGGGTGAAAACGATAGCGTTGACGATGCCAAAGAGCTTGGACTTCTATTGGGCGGTATGCTGTGTCACGTAAATTTAATTCCCGTTAACCCTATAAAAGAAAAAAACTTTAAACGAAGCGAAAAAAATGCCATAAAGGTATTTACAGAAACACTGGAAACATATAAAATAAACGTAACCGTTAGAAGAAAATTGGGTGCAGATATTAATGCATCCTGCGGACAATTACGAGCCGAAGAAACAAATAACTAGTAAAAAGGAGGAACCGGTATGAAGTTCGGCGGAAAAACCGACGTTGGTGCAAAAAGAAAAAATAATCAAGATAGCTTTGCCGTTTTCTCTAAATCCGATTACTTTTGCGCTATTGTATGCGACGGTATGGGTGGTGCAAAAGGCGGTAACGTGGCAAGCGGCCTTGCCGTAAAAACCTTTGCGGGTATTATTAAAAAAGCGTTCTCTGCAAAAAACGCAGATGATTTCGATGAACTTGAGATTAAACGCTTGATAAAGAATGCTGTTGACGTTACAAACAACGTTATTTACGAAAAATCGTTAACATCCGAAGAATATGAAGGCATGGGAACAACACTCGTTGCAGTTATAGGATGTTTGTGCGGTACTTTTGCCGTTAATATCGGCGACAGCAGATTGTATCGTCAATTAGAGGGTCAGTTACAACAAATATCTGTAGACCATTCCTTTGTTCAATATCTTATCGAAAAAGGTGATATTTCCCCCGAGGAAGCGGCTACTCACCCAAACAAGAACATTATTTTAAAAGCGTTGGGTGTAAACGATACGGTAGAAGGCGATTATTTTAGAATAGATAATTACGACAGATTGTTGCTTTGTACAGACGGTTTGACCAACCACGTTCCAAACAGCCGAATTTCCGATGTAATTTCAGGAAATTATATAACGAAGAAAACCTCTTTAAAGGCACGAACGGAACAGCTTATTGTCGATGCAAACGAAGGCGGCGGATTAGACAACATCACTGCCGTTCTAATAGGCGGAGAATAATTTAAATTGTTAATACTTATTTCTTTTTAACGTAAGAAAGGAATATTATATGAATAAATACGAAGGATTTATAGGAAAGGTTCTCGACGGACGTTATAAAATCTTAGAGCTCGTGGGGCTTGGCGGTATGGCCTGCGTCCTTAAGGCGCAAGATCTTGTTATGAACCGTATCGTTGCCATAAAAATCCTTAATGACGAATATAACGGAAACGAAGCAGCAGAGGCAAGATTTATTGACGAATCTAAAGCCGTTGCTATGCTTTCCAACAAAAACATCGTAGGCGTATACGACGTTGCAATTTATCCCGATATAAAATATATCGTTATGGAATACCTGGACGGCATTACCATGCGCGAATATCTTGATAACAAGGGTGCTATCGGCTGGAAAGAAGCCTGCATCTATATTCTTCAGATCCTTCGCGCGTTGGAGCATGCACATAGCAAGGGCATAATTCACCGCGATATCAAGCCCCAAAACGTAATGCTTATGAAGAACGGTGATATTAAGGTTACCGACTTCGGCATTGCCAAGCTTCCCGATTCTGCGGCAGAACAAGATGAAAGAGCCGTAGGAACAGTATATTATATTTCGCCTGAACAAGCCTGCGGAAAGCAAACCGATTATTATTCCGACATTTATTCGGTTGGTATAATGTTTTATGAAGCAGTTACGGGAACACTCCCCTTTACTGCGGAAACTCCTATGGAAATTGCAATGATGCAGGTCAACGACGAACCTGTACATCCAAGAGATATCGTTTTGGATATTCCTGTTGGCGTATCGCAAATTATTCTTAAGGCAATGGAAAAATCCCCCGACGAAAGATTCCGTTCGGCGCATGCAATGGCAAAGGCTATCGAATGGGTATTACGTTATCCCGATGTAATCTTCTCTATGAGCGCTTCTGCCGCAGACGAAAACGTTACCGGCAAAAGTGGCGTTGTTGCCATTGATATGATCTCAACAGCCGAGCTTGAGCCTTACGGTGATGAGGAAATTGCCGAATCGCTTGGCGCAACAAAGAAGACCGGCGCAGGTGTTGATAGTGCGCAGAAAAAGTCTGCACCGAAGCGCAAAGCCAAACGAAGCACGTCTATGTTCCCTATCGTTTTGGCTATCTCGTTAGCATTCTTTATTGCATTTATCTCTGTAGGTATAAAAGTTATAGTTGCGGTTAGCGAAAACGCTAAAAACGCCGATAAAGGTGCAACTATATCCTATCCCGATATTGTCGGACGCATGTATAACGAAATGCTCTACAACGAGCTTTCCAATGCGAAGTACAAATTCGATATTTTTTCCGAGGATACACTTATCATTGAGGAATTCCACGCGGATATACCTAACGGGCAAATATTAAACACCGAGCCCAAAGGCGGCGAAAAACGTAAGGTTGAAAGCGATAAGGTTATTTCTATTTTTGATAAAATAGTCGTTAACCGCCACGACAGTGTTACTATCCCCGATATTATAGGCTTATCGAAATCCACCGCAGAGGTAAAATTAAAAGCCTTGGGATTAAAGGTTGAAGTAGTAGAAGCAAAGAACGTCGATAAACCCTATAATTTGTTACAAGTCGTTTCTGTATATCCCGAATGCGGTAAATCCATAAAAATCGGTGAAACCGTTACTATTGAATATTATAATCCCGCACCTAATTCCACAGCAAAAATGCCCAATTTGGTTGGTTTGTCTGCGGAAGACGCTATAAGCGCAGGCAGCGCGGCGGGATTTAAGGTAGATGTTTTGGAAGTACCCACAATGGGCGGAAACAACAAGGTAGTTGAACAGAGCATCCCCGTTGGAACAAAATCCAATATTGATGAAACTGTAATTATTACCGTCGCGGTAGCACCGAAAACCTTTGTAATGCCCGATTTAACAGGAAAAACCACTGCTGAAGTTAAACAAATTTTAGCAGAGCTTTGCCCCGAAACCGAGATTAATATTTCTTACACCTACTACTCTGTAGATAGCGAACAGCTCACCTATATTCAACAAGAAAGTATCTTCTTTACAAACATTGATCAGTATATAGAACTGCTTGAGGAATACAGCGATACAATGAACGCCGCACATTTAATGACTTCTGATGACGGAAAGGCTGTAGTAATGTACCAAAGCGTTACGCCTAATACCGAGGTTAATAAAGAAGAATACGGTACAATAGGTAACGCCGCTGTAAAATCACAGTTAAGGTTATTGTTAATAAGCCCTTACGAAAACCCCAGCACAGATCCGATTGTGCCCGATGTTTCGGACGATCCGTTTAACCCCGGAGATCCCGATTCCAGCGAGGGTGATGACACATCAAGCGAGGAAAACAGCAGCGAAAGTTCTGATGAATCTGGGGCGGATACACAGCTTTGAGCACTATAGAAAAGATTGGGCTTGTGTTATCGGCGCAAAACGGGATTTATAATTTAGAATGCGACGGCGAAAACTACTTTTGCCGTTGCGGCACTAAAATACGAAAAACCGACGGCAGAATACTTGCCGGAGATAAGGTTGTTTTTAGAGATAACGGTGATGGAAACGGTTTTATTGTTGACCTAATGCCCAGAAAGAACACCTTAATTCGTCCCCCTGTTGCCAATATAGATCTGTTGGCTATTGTTGTAGCACCGAAAGACCCTGCCCCATATTTATATAACATCGACCTATTAAGCGTTATTGCTGAAAAAAACAACATTCAATGTGCCATCGTTATATCTAAAAGCGATATTGAAGATTGCTCTGATATAAAGCGAATTTATAAGAATACCCCTTTTAAAATAATAGAAACAAGTTCTAAAATGGGAATAGGTACCGAAGAAGTTAAGTCGCTTTTAAATAGCAAGGTATGTGTTTTATGCGGTGCTTCGGGGGTTGGTAAATCTACGCTTATTAATTCTATTTATCCCCATCTAAAATTAGAAACCGGCGATTTATCAGAAAAAATCAAGCGAGGAAAAAACACCACCAGAGTTACCCGACTGTTTGCATTAGAAAACGGTACATATTTAGCAGACACACCCGGTTTTACTGCGGTTAACACAGAATTATATTGCACCATTACTCATAAAGAACTATATACACTGTTCCCCGAATTTGCGGAACATACATGCCGTTGCAGATATTTGGACTGCACCCACACCAAAGAGCAGGAATGCGGAATTGCAATGGCGGTAAAGGAAGGCAAAATTGCGGCGGAACGGCACGAAAGTTATAAAAAACTGTATCTTGAATTAAAGAATATAGACAGATACAAATAATTCGGAGGATTTATATGTTTATCGGTTATTATTCCGTTGCTAACGGAGTTACCCTTGCAGGATTGGTATTTTCGGTACTGGCCTGTATGTTATCGGTTTTGCATGTTGACGTACAATACTGCATTTACCTAATGTTTCTTTCATTCTTGTGCGATATCTTCGACGGAAGATTAGCAAGAAGAAAGAAAAACAGATCTGCAGCCGCAAAGCTTTACGGTATACAGTTAGATAGTCTTTGCGATTTGGTAAGCTTTGGTATTACTCCCTGCTTTATTGCTTATTTTTCGGGCCATAAAGATGCGCTTGATATTATCATCTACTGTTTGGTTGTAGTTTGCGGCGCCATTAGATTAGCTTATTTCAACACATTGGCAATAAGCAATCCCGAAAAGGCAAAAGAGGGTTACAGAGGGCTTCCTATCCCTGCTTCGATGATAGTTATCACCTTCTTATTTATGCTTCATGCAATAGAAATCAACCCTACCGCATTAAACATTATTTTTAAGCTTGTTTTCTTCGGCTTGGGCATCGGCTACGTGTTAAACTTCAAGATCAAAAAGTCCGGATTAAAGGGTACTATAATATTAATCACCATTGAAGTATTAATGTTGGCAATTTTATTGTTTAACAATCTTAACGATAAAACACTTTCTGTCAACGACGGTAACCAAAGCGAAAGCTCCGACGTACAACAAAATGAAAGTTCCCAACCATTAGAAACCCCTAACGAAAGTTCCGATTCGTCTAACGAAAGCTCCGATAGTTCCGATAGTTCCGATATATCCGATAACAGCATTGATACAAGCGCCGTTACAAGCGACAGCTCTGCAGAATAAATTATAACAAAAAACTCCGCTTCCAAAGAAGCGGAGTTTTAATTTTTATTCGTAATCAACAAACATTAAAGGGTTCACGGGAACATCGTCTATACGCACTTCGAAGTGAAGATGAGGGCCATAGGAATAACCTGTACTACCTATAAGACCAACCTCGTCGCCGGCTTTTACAACGTCGCCAACTTCTACAAGACATTTTGTAAAGTGAGCATACAAAGTTGTAATGCCGTTACCGTGATCGATAATTACGCATTTACCGTAACCGTTGCCAGTATCGCTTGCTTTTATAACAACACCGTCGCAGGCGGCATATGCAGGATCGCCAAAGCATCCGCCGTCACGCGCGATATCCAAGCCTTGATGAACCGTACCCCATCTGGGACCCATATATGAAGTAATAACCCATCTATCGGGTTTATAG
>JAFYOG010000103.1 GCA_017560285.1 Clostridia bacterium | reverse complement strand
TAAAGGAGATATATTATGAAACGATTAGTTGCATTACTTACCGCAGTATTGTTTATTATTTCTGCGTGTGTTTTTGCAGGTTGCGGAAACGGCGATGCAAAAACCCCTATCGAAAAGGAAAAGGTTGACCTTTCTACCCTTTCCAACGCAGAACTGCTTGCACTTTCTTTTGCAGACAGCTTTGCGCAGGATAACGCGCTTACCGTTCTTTTGGACAAAGCAACCGAGCCTAAGGATTCGGTTATAGGTACAAAGCTTGAGGTTAACAAGCTTGTTGCCGACGGCGAAAACCTTTTGGAAGACCCGTTAAGCATTGAATTTGAAGGCAAAATGGATTACGGCACCGATTTTATTAACGGTATTGCCGCAGAGCTTAAGGTTAGCATGCTTGGCGAAACACTTCCTCTTGAGTTTATTGCTAACGGCGACGGTATTTATGCCACCGATATTCTTGGTTTGAACGATAAAGCCATTGGCATTTCTACTGCCGAGATCGAAGCAATGATTGAATCAATGGGCGGTTTGGAAGGCATTTTGGGCAGTTTGGACCCTTACGGTGCTTATGAAAACGCTACCTATTGGGAAGATGCTACCGCTATTGGAATTATCGGCGGGGCAGAAAGCAACGATTTCGATTACGGCTATGCAAACAGCTTCCCCACCGATTTCGATGCAATTATTGATTCTGCATTGGAAAGCGTTATCGGCGAAAACTACAAGGATGTTGTAGGCGACGATTTTGATGTTCTTTACGATTTAGACTACGAAGCGCTTATTAACGGCGATATACAGGGATTCCTTGAAGGTATTATGAACGACCAGGCTACCAGCGAGGCTATTACCGCTATGTTGGATAGCGTATTTACCCCCTTCTTTGATGCTTTTGCTTCTTCTATCGAGGCAAACGTTACCGAGGATTTGCTTACCAAAGAGGTTAAGAACGTTACCGTTGAAGGCGTTGAATTTAAGAATGCTTACGTTATTTCGCTTTACGTAGAAGCTAATCTGCTTAAGGAAATTATCGAAACTGCATACGAAAAGCTTCTTTACGGCGAAAACCTTTATGGCGCAGCACTTGGCAATGCACAGCTTAACTTTGATGACATTCTTCAGACAACCGAAGGTATTTCCCTTACCGTAACCAACGTTCTTTCTGCAGAGGGCGAAGCTATTTCCAGAGATATCTATCTTACCGGTATGGGTCAGGCGGCAAAATACGTTTCTACAGATATCGGCACCAAATCTACCTTTAAGGTTGGTATGGTTGACGCAAACGGCAACTTTGATGCAAACCTCGGTTATATTTACTATAACTACGATTGGAACAAGGACAACAATACCGAAAAGGGTGTTCTTGGTGCTACCATGGGCGGCGCTAACGAGGAATACGCTAAGTTCGAAGGCAGCTATAACGGCGATAAGCACGAGGGCAGATTCTCGATCGGTTTAAACGACGAATTGTTCGGTGTTGATTATATGATCAAGGGCGACGACCTTTGCGGCGAAATTTCTGTTGGTAACTTTGCGTTCAACGAAAACGGCAGAACCGAAACCTTGAACGTTACCTTTACTATGTCCTATAACATTTACGTTGAAGGTGTAGAGGTTGAATTTGGCATTAAGGGTGAAATTGAAGGCACCGAGGCAGATATGACTATAAGCTTCTGGAGCAAGAACAAAGACGTTACAATTAATGCTCCTAAGGATTACCAGAAGCTAAGCGAAATGAACGAAATGGTATTCTTGGGCTGGTTTGGCGATTTCTCGGAAAAGTACCCCAACATCAGCAAAGCACTTATGGGCGATTTCGGCGGTATGAGCGGTCTTGGTGGCGGCTATAACGACGATTACAGCTTTGATCTTGACGATTACAGCTTCGACCTTGACGATTACAGCTTTGATCTTGACGATTACAGCTTCGACCTTGACGATTACAGCTTTGACCTTGACGATTACAGCTTTGATTTTGATTTTTAATTAGGCATAATAAAAAGGACGGGCAACCGTCCTTTTTTTATAGGTTTATCTGAACAGCGTTTAACAGCGCCACATCCCTTATATTGTGGGTAGAAACAATAAGGGTTTTGTTTTTGCAATAGGTTAAAATAACCGCGGCAACCCGTTCTCTTGTAGCATCGTCCAAGCCTTTAAAGGGTTCGTCAAGCACAAGTAAATCGAACTGTGCAAGCAACGCTCTTGCAATAGCCACGCGGCGGCGCATACCGCCGGAAAGGTTTAAAACGGGGATGTTTTCGTTACCCTCTAACCCCAAATCTGCCAAAAGGGAAATAATTTGGGCTTGGGGAACAGATTTGCCCGTTACCGCGCGAACGTTAGAAACGGGCGAGAAGGGTTCGCACAGTCTATCCTCTTGGAACAGGGCAGAGATTTTTGGGGGAACGCCTTCAACACTGCCTTTATCGGGGCGAGATAAGCCCATTATAAGGTTTAGAAGGGTGGTTTTGCCTATGCCGGATTCGCCCATTATGCAATAGGTTTTATTTAGGGGGATATCTAAGGAAAAATTCTCGAAAACCGGTTTCCCGTCGTAGGTTTTATAAATATTTTTAAGCTTTATCATTTCTCTACCCCCTTAATAACAGCCTTTAGGAGCAAGGAAATAAGCTTTTCGGTTATAAAAGAAACAAGCACTATTATAACAGTCCAAGCGAAAAGGTCGGCGGTTTCTAAAAATTGCTTGGCGGAATAAAGCTCGCCGCCCACCGAACCCTTTGGGTAGCCGATAAGCTCGGCGGCGATGCCCGCCTTCCAAGCAAGCCCAAAGGCAATGCTTACCCCCGAAAGCAGATAGCCCTTTACCGAGGGTAACCAGATATAGCGCAATCTGCGCAGGAAGGGGATTTTGAACAGGTCTGCCATCTGAAGCATTTTTTTATCGGTAGCCTTTATGCCCTGCAAAAGGTTGGTATAAACAATGGGCAAAGCCATAAGGAAGGATATTAAAACCGATACGTTGGCAGAGCTTAGCCACAAAAAGGCGATAGCAACGAAGGATGCCACGGGAACGGATTTTACCGTAACCATATAGGGCCACAAAAGCTGTTCTGCCACATAAAACCTGCCTGCAAGCAGGGCAAGCAAAACACCAAGCACAAAGGCAAGGAAAAAGCCCAAAAGTATGCGGCAGAGTGTAAACCATACCGTTGCATAAAAGCTACCCTGCCCAAGCAAGGAAACCAAGCTTTTTGCGGTTTGCCAAGGTGATGCAAAAAGCAAATTTGGTATGCAGGTGCTTATTATTTGCCATAATGCAAGGGCTATAAGCACACCAAGGGATTTTATTAATATTTGTTTTTTATTCCTGAATACGGAAGAAATCTTCGTTGGGGAGCTTTCCGCCAACCGATTTTGATTCTTGTTCATAAAGAACTCCCAAATATTTATTTATAGGGGATATTATATCGTTACCTGAAATAAAGGTTATGTTGCAATAGGGGATAGCCTTTTCGATAACCTTTTGATTATCGAAAACGCCGTGCTTTGCTACCAACGCGGCGGCGAGAGAATTGTTTTGGTTAACAAACTCTACCGATTGCTTATATTCCTGCAAAAACAAATTTACAGCATGGGGGTTTGCATCGGCAAAGGATTTGCGAACTACCAAAACACCCGTAACGATGCCGCTGTTGGGGTTAAGACGTTCCCATTCGGTATTAAGGTCGATGGCAATTTGCAAGCCCGAAACCTTGTTTTGCGCCACGGTTACATAGGGCTGAGGAAGCATTGCGATAGCAGTTTCGGCAGCGGAAATTGCAGAAACAACCTCGGTGGCTTCGTTCTTAAATTCTATATTAACGTCGGTATCGGGGTTAATTCCGTTTTGAGTTAAAAGATATCTCAGAGTATGCTCGGGGGTGGTTCCCTTGCCGGTGGCATAGATGGTTTTGCCCTTTAAATCCTGCAAAGTGGCAACGTTTTCGCCCTTGGTAACGATATACAAAACGCCAAGGGTGTTTATGGCAAGAACCTGAATTTCGCCTTCGGTTTTGTTATAAAGCACCGATGCAAGGTTGGCGGGAACAGCCGCCATATCCAGCTCGCCGCGGATAAGCTTTGGGGTAATTTCGTCGGCGGCGCCTGCAAGGGTAAAGCTGTAATCGTTAAGGGCAGTGCCGTTTAAATTGTTCTCTAATATATTAACCAAGCCGATAGAGGTGGGACCCTTCATACCCGCTATTCTTACCTGCGTTTTGGGGGCAACGCTATCGGGGGTAGAGCTGCTTACGGTATCGCCGCAACCGCAAAACAGGGTTAAGACGATAGACAATAAAAGCGCAAATGCTGTTAGTTTTTTCATAATAGGACTCCGAACAAGATGTTTTCGTTTAATTATACAACTTTTTAATAAAGATTGCAACGGAATTGTTGGGAAAATATTTATAAAGCGGTTGACAAAACGTAAAATTCAAGGTATAATTACCCTTGCGCGATAATTGAATATAGGGATGTAGCCAAGCGGTAAGGCACCAGACTTTGACTCTGGCATTTCGTAGGTCCGAATCCTGCCATCCCTGCCAAAAATCCTCGTTCTTCGGAACGAGGATTTTTTATCCATTGCGAAAGCAATGGCATATCATCGCCGTTAGGCGCATATCATCACGCGAAGCGTGTATATCGTCAGCCGTAGGCTGTATTCTACTTTCGCAATGATGATATACCGCAACTGATTGCGGATGATATGCAAGACTTCGTCTTGATGATATACAACGGCTTTGCCGTTGATTAAAAGTGATATGCCTGCGGGCGTTAGGGGCGAATATAATATCACTGAAACCGCAGGTTTCAATATCACTTTTGCAACGCAAAAATATCACTCCGACGAAGTCGGAATATCACTTTTCGTCCAACATTCATTCCGCCTTGTGGGACACAAATGAACGATGTTGCACTTCGTCGCAAACGAATTTGTGTTTGTTAATCTATAATGATGCCGTTGCTTTTAACAAAATCGTATGTTATAATTACCTAAAGAAAGGCGGTTATATTATGGGCAAAAAAGGCAAACGTAAAAATAATACGCAGCATCTTATGCCTCCGCTGACGCTGCTTGATAAAAGCCTCTATATCTTGTGCGTAATTTTTGCGTTTTTTATAACTATGTTTTTTGTAATTGGGTTTGATTATATGCGGAACTTAATAGCCTTTAGTAAACCCGACACCGTCGCATATATAAGCAACGCAAGCAATTTATGGTCGCTTCCTTTTTTAATCTTTTTGTTAATTAGTGCATTTGTCTTTTGTGTGTTCGGTTTGGTATCAAAGAAACCTATTTTCGGCAGTAAAAAGATTAAATACGGCGAATTTCCATACAAAGAAGGCTGCTATCCAATTTTCTGCCGAAACAAACACAGCGGACAAAAAACGCCCTCTGAAAAGAAGCTTGTTCGTTCATTAACCGCTTTGTGGTGCGCTGTATTAATTTTATTAGCAGCTTTAATTCCGTTAAGCTTGTTTAGTCGTAATGCAATATACCAAGACAACAGTATAGAAAAAATTAATTTTATTAACAACGTAAGCGATGCTTATACTGCGGATGATTTTTCCCATTTAACGATTTCTGCCGAATACTCACGGCGAGGACGAGGGGTTACCTTCCATTGGATATATGACATAAGAATAGAAATGACCGACGGAACGGAAGTTTATTTTTGCCACTCGAATTTTGGCGAATGGGGTTCAAATTCAAAAAAGGACGTTGCCTTGGATAAAATGTTGGAAATAAAAGGGCTGTTTGCCCGCGAAGCAATTACCGTAAACGGAGCAGAATACATAGATAACGTTTCGGACGAATTGAATTTTAACGAACAACAGCGCGCTAAATTAACGGAGTTGTTTTCCGAATAATTTATCGTTTCTTTATAACAAGGATGTGAAAATATGGAACCGAAAAAGGGTTATTACAGACATTTTAAGGGTAATATATACCAAGTGCTTTATATTGCCAAGCATAGCGAATCGCTATGTGATTTGGTTATTTATAAAAGTGTAAAGGAAGATAAAATTTGGGCGCGGCCGTTGGATATGTGGTTTGAAACCGTTGAAAGGGACGGCAAAATTATGCCCCGATTTAGCTATATAGGTGAAGAATATGAAGATTAAAGGCTTATTTATACTGTTGCTTTGCCTTTGCTTTTTTGCGGCGGGGTGTGCTTCTGCCGTTAATAACGGTGCCACTGCCGACCAAGTGCTAAAGGAAGAAAGCGACGTTATTGACGAAAGCATTGAAGAAAGCTCTAATGATATTTCGGCAGAAATTTCTGACGAAAACAGCGAGGAAAGCATTGAAGAAAGCAGCGATGCCGAGGTTATTACCCCGCCCCAAGACAGCGTTGTAACCTTTTATGGCTGCGGGGATAATATGGCGCACTTCTCGCAGATTTACGACGGGCTTGAAAACGCGGCGAGAGAAGAGGGTATAGAGCCGAATTATAAGGATTTGCACAACGCAAGATACAACTTTTTGCCTTATTACGAATTTATAAAAGAGGATATTGCAGGGGCAGATATTTCTTATATTAACCAAGAAACGCTTGTTGGCGGCGACGGAAAGGAAATTAGCGCATATCCTAAATTTAATTCCCCAAAGGGGTTTGGCGATGCGGTTGCGGAATTGGGGTTTGACGTTGTTAACCTTGCCCACAACCATATGCTGGATTCCAAAAGCACCGAATTTTTAACCTATTCTAACGATTTCTTTACCGAAAAAGGGGTTAACACCCTTGGCTATTACCCCACCGAGGAAAGCGTAGAGGATATACTGATAATAGAAAAAAACGGTATTAAGGTTGGATTTTTGACCTATACCTACGGCACAAACGGGCACAAGCCCGAAAAAGGAAGCGAATTGGTTGTTCCCTTACTTGAAGAAGAGCTTATTAGAAAGCAGGTTGCCATTGCAAAGGAAAAAGCAGATTTTATTATCGTTTCCTGCCATTGGGGCAACGAATACACCTATAAGCCCAACAGCGAGCAAAAGCAGTTTGCACAGTTGTTTGCAGATTTAGAGGTCGACGTGGTTTTGGGTATGCATTCACACTGTATTCAGCCCGTGGAATGGGTATATTCCCAAAGCGGCAGTAAAACCTTGGTGGTTTATTCCTTGGGCAGTATGGTTTCGGGCATACGCAAGGGTATGAGCGCGTTATCGGGGATTTTTACCTTTGATATTGTTAAAGACGGCGAAACCGGCGAAATTTCTATAGAAAACCCCATATTCCGCCCTGCGATTTTGCATTATATACGCGGCAGCAGAGGTGTTTCGGAAAACGATACGGGGTCAAGACAGTTTAAGGTATATTACCTTGAAGATTATACCCAAGAATTAGCCGAAGCCCACGTTATAGGCAGTATAGAGCGCCGCGACGGAGAGCAGACCCTTATCGGCGGTAAATTCAGCCTTGAAAATTTGTATAACACGGTTTTTG
>JAFYOG010000102.1 GCA_017560285.1 Clostridia bacterium | reverse complement strand
CGACGAAGCTATTGTATTTGACGATTATATAGAAACCGCTAAAAACGTAGTTACAGAGATTAAAAATCTATATTCCCCCGACGTTATAATATGCTTATCTCATAGCGGCACGGGCAGCAGCGTTGGTGATGAGGATATTAAGCTTGCAAGAGCTATAGATGATATCGACGTTATTATCAGCGGACATACACATTCTTATTTATCCACACCCATTATTGAAAACGATACGATTATAGCTTCTGTAGGCGAATACGGCGCCAATATGGGCAAAATTATTCTTAACCCTACCGACAAAAACAATCGGTTTGTTTCTTATGAATTAATCGAGATAAACGATAGCATTAAATCCGACGAAATCACTACACAAAAAATAGAAGAATTCAAAACCTACATTACAGATTATTTATCTATGTTCGGGTATAATAGCCCTAACCAAATTGTTGCTTACAGTCCCTTTGATTTTCCCGAGCAAGGAACAATGAGCGGAAACCTTTGCGAACAACCCTTGGGTAATTTAATCAGCGATGCTTATATACACGCAGTAAAATCTGCCGAAGGCGATAAATACGCAAAAGTTGACGTTGCCGCAGCGCCTGTAGGGCTTATTCGCGCTTCCATAGATAAAGGCTATATTACAGTTTCGCAGGTTTACGAAATCAGTTCGTTAGGCATTGGTAACGATAACATAAGCGGATACCCCTTATGCTCTGTTTATTTATACGGCAGCGAATTATGGTCTTTGGCAGAAATAGATGCCAGTGTTTCGGGTATTATGCCGTACGCGCAGTTATACTTTAGCGGTTTAGGTTATAAAGCCAATACAAACCGTATGTTTTTAAACCGTGTTTATGATTGTTGGCTTATTGGCGAAAAGGGCGAAAGAATCGAGATTGAAAACGACAAGCTGTATAGAGTTGTTTCGGGCATAACTTCTGCAGAAATGCTTGGGACTGTTAAGGATAAATCCTTTGGATTATTAAGCCTAACGCCCAAGGATATAGACGGAAATGCCATAACAGATTTTACAAAATGTATTATTAAAACAGATAAAAACGTCGAGCTTAAAGAGTGGAAGGCGTTAGCCGATTACTTATCATCCTTCCCTACCGACAGCAACGGAGTTTCTGTAATCCCTTCGGAATACGCTTCTACAGAAGGCAGAAAGAACATTAGCTCTTATTTTTCAATACCTTTATTGTTTACAAAATGGAACTTTATTACGTGGGCCGTTTTCTGTATTGTAAATTTGCTATTGGTGTTAATTATTCTTATTATTGTATTAGTTATTAAGAGAATTAGAAAAAAGCGTCGTTTAGATATTGCTGTTATAATTGCAAAAGAAGATTTAGAGTGTGAAAGCTTAGATATCGATGTCGATATTCAAACGAATGACGCCGATACAGATATGGATAACGATAAAACCGTTGAATAAACCGATGTTGCATATAATTTCAATAACCAGACGAGGATAATATGGAAGAATTAATAATAGGAAAAAACGATGCGGGACAACGCATTGATAAGTTCCTAATTAAAAAATACAAAAACCTCCCTACTTCATTAATGTATAAGCTTATACGCAAGAAAAAAATCACCTTAAACCGCAAGCGCGTTAAAGAAAACGATATACTTACAGAAGGCGATTTAATATTAATATTTGCTCCCACTGACGTTTTAACAGCGGGTAAATCAAAAACATTTACCCGCAATAAAGACATTAAGGTTGCTTATGAGGATGAAAATATCATTATCGTTAATAAAGAATCGGGGTTACTTGTGCATTCGGATACTGAAGAAGCCGAAGATACTTTAATTGACAGAATTACGGCGTACTTGATTGAAAGAGAGGAATACAACCCCGAATCTGAGCATAGCTTTGCCCCTGCCCTATGTAATCGTATCGACAGAAATACCGAAGGCTTGGTTATAGCTGCCAAAAACGCAAACGCGCTTAGAGAAATGAACGAAATAGTTAAGCAGCGGCAGGTAGAAAAGCTTTATTTAACCGTTGTTCACGGAATTATATCCCCCAAAAACGGCGAAATTAAGCTGCTGTTACAAAAAGACAGCGAAAAGAATATAGTAAAGGTTAAACAAGGGTTCGGCAAAAATACAAAGCCCGCAATTACCCGATATAAAACCATAGACTATAATAAGCAAAAAGACCTATCTTTATTAGAGGTTGAATTAATAACCGGCAGAACACATCAGATAAGAGCCAGCTTTGCTCACATCGGGCACCCTTTATTAGGCGACGGAAAATATGCGGTTAATAAAAAAGACCGAGAAATGGGCTATAAATCTCAAGCGCTTTGCGCTTATTCCTTAAAATTTACCGACTGTAGGCAATATAAAACGCTAAATTATTTACAAGGATTGGTTGTTACAGCAACCCAACCTGATTTTTTAAAATTATTTAATTAAAAAAGGTGTAGCTATTAAGGCTACACCTTTTTTATACCCTTTATATTTTTTTGAATTCAATTTTACAGATATCGTCTATCCAGCTATTGAATTGAGAATAAGAATTAGAAAGAGTTTTTTCGTTAATTCTTGCGTTATTCCATAATAAAAACTTTTGTTTTTGATATATCGGCACCTCTACTGCCCATTCGAAAACATATTCATACACGTTCGAATAGTATGCTTTCATATCAAAATTATCAGTAATTAAAATCTCATCTAAGATACCGTCGGTAATACCGTAAATGTTCGTTGCCATCGAACCGTTATTTTTTTCGACGTTATTAGAATGGAACAGCTGATACAAGGTTTGGGAGGATATATTGTCCCATGCAGAAACCCACATACAGCACGTATTGCTGTTAATGTACTGTAAATAACTGTCGTAATCGGAATAATCGATAATATCAAGTCCAATACCAAAGCTTGCAAGTGCGTTTTTTACATTTGCAAGTAAAGAATAGCACGGATGGTTACCGATACCGCCGCCAAACAGAGCGATTTCATAATTAAGCTTTGCACCATCGGGAGCAGAAACAAACTTGCCATTAGAAGGGTCTGTAGTATATCCTGCGTTTTTAAAGCAATCTATTGCAGTTTGTGTAGCGTTTGCTATCAGATTAGCTTCGGCAACATCGCTATCTGTATAATTGTACTTAACGTTATCAATGTTTACATCATAATAAATAGGTGTTGGAACGTTAATTGCTGTAAAATTATCTGAAAGCGATTTTCCTTTATAAGCATCAAATAACACAGCAAAGGCTCTTCTTAAATACTTGGAACGTTCGCCGGCATGAGTAATCGCATCCTGTTTATCGTCTTCGGTATCGCCATATTCCTCTATAAACACGTTGTTTGCGTTTATACCTATATATCCGTATCCATTTAACAATATAGGAGAAACATAAGCAAATTCGCTTATATCAACTTCTTGCAAAATATTATCTATATCTACGTTCGGATCTGAAATATAAATATCTATTTTGTCGTTTAGAAATGTTTTTCCAAGCGTATCATTATTTATAACGATAAAATCAACAAAAGAATTGTTAGGAGCACCTTTATAGTAATACTGATTTTTTAAAAAAGAAATTTTGTTTTCGGTATATGATTTAAATGCATAGGGACCGCCGCCATACGGGATTTTAATGTTTAGTATTGAGGATACATCGCCTTTTTTAAAACCGAAAGAATTATTGCTGTAATCATATAGCCCTGCATCGCCATAATACTTTATAGGAATTATAGGGATATTTAAATTATGAATAATATCCTCGTTAAACTCGTACGTATGAATTTCGAAGGAATAATCATCTATCTTTTTTATACCGTCGATATAATCGGCTTCGTTGTTTCTATAATCATCAATGCCGATAATAGGTAAATTAAAAAACCGATACGGTCCATTGTAAGAAACATCAGACAACACATATAACGTAAATATAGCGTCATCTGCAGTTAAAGCATCGCCGTCGCTTGTTTTTAAATCTTTACGAAGCTTAAAAGAAAACACAATATCGTCGGTTTTGGATTTATCAACAGAAACGTTAGCAACACATTTGGAATCGTTTTCGTAAATTATTTGGTTGTTATTATCGTAATCAATTAGAAAAAGAGACGTCATTCTTACCACTTCTTTATCGTTCTCTGAAGACGCCAACAAAGGGTTGAAAAAATAATCAAACTGTGAATAACCTACAGTTAAGGTTTCTTCGATCGGCTCGACTTTATCAATAGATTCTTCGATATAATCGGTTAAATCGTCTTCTTGTTCGGAACCGCAGGATGCTGCCGAAAGCAACAAAGAAAGCGAGAGAATTGTAAGAACAAACGCCCTGAATAATCGCTTTATGATAATCACCTCCAAATTACATAAATATTATAACAAATTTTATATGCAATGTCAATTATGCAAAAAGAAAGGGCAGGTTTCCCTGCCCTTAATTTTATTTAACTTCGCGAATGTTTACGTTGTATTTTGCAGAAGAAGCATCAGCCAAAGCATTAGCAATGGTTTCGCCTTCGTCTCTCTTATCGAAATACTTCATAGCAACCTGATCGAAGAGTGCGTAGGAAAGAACGTCTTCTTCCTGATGCGCCTTGGAACCGAGCTTAGCCTTAAGAGTTTCGAGTTCGGGAGCGATGTTATCTGCGGGACGGCAGGTGATCTGTTCGTCATCACCGATAATCTTCTTTACAAATTCAGGATCGATAGCAACGGGAGTCTTACCGTATTCGCCCTTAACCATACCCTTGAATTCCTTGGTAACGTTCTTGTATCTTTCGCCCATAAGAACGTTAAATACTGCCTGAGTACCAACGATCTGAGAGGAAGGAGTTACAAGAGGAGGATAACCGGCATCTTCTCTTACGCGGGGAACTTCCTCAAGAACAGCCTGAAGCTTATCGCTTGCGCCTGCCTGCTTAAGCTGAGAAAGGAGGTTGGAAAGCATACCGCCGGGAACCTGATACATAAGAGCGTTAACGTTAACCTTAAGAAGCTTGGGATCGAGCAAACCGCTTGCAATGTACTTTTCGCGCAATGCATCGAAGTGCTTAGCAATGGGATCCAGCTTAGCAAGGTCAATACCGGTATCGTAAGGAGTATCCTGAAGGGTAGCAATCATAGGCTCGGTAGCGGGCTGAGAAGTACCCAAAGCAAGAGGAGAAAGTGCACAGTCAACAATATCAACGCCTGCTTCGATAGCCTTAAGAAGAGTCATGGAAGCCAAGCCGCTGGTATAGTGGGTGTGAAGCTGTACGGGAACGTTAACAATAGACTTGATTGCAGTAACGAGATCGTATGCATCGTAAGGCTTCAAAAGACCGGACATATCCTTAATACAGATACTGTCTGCGCCCATTTCTTCCAACTGCTTTGCATATTTTGCAAAGTATTCGTTAGAAAATACAGGACCGGTGGTGTAGCATACGCATGCCTGAACGTGACCCTTTTCCTTCTTGGTTGCGTTGATAGCAGTCTTAAGGTTTCTGGGGTCGTTAAGAGCATCGAAAATTCTGATAATATCCATACCGTTTGCGATACACTTCTGTACGAAGTATTCTACAACGTCATCGGCATAGTGTCTGTAGCCAAGAATGTTCTGACCTCTGAACAACATCTGCAAAGGAGTGTTGGGACAGTGATCTTTAATGGTACGAAGTCTCTGCCAAGGGTCTTCGTTAAGGAAGCGGAGGCAGGAGTCGAAGGTAGCGCCGCCCCATGCTTCTAAGGAATGATAACCAACTTTATCAAGCTGGGAAAGAACATCGAGCATTTCATCGGTGGTCATTCTGGTTGCGATAAGCGACTGATGAGCATCACGGATGATTGTTTCTGTAATTTTAACTTGTTTTGCCATAATTATATTTCCTTTCAGTAATTAGCTAAACATCGCTAGGAATACGCCTGCCGCAACTGCAGAACCGATAACGCCTGCAACATTGGGGCCCATTGCGTGCATAAGAAGGAAGTTTGCGGGGTTTTCTTTCTGACCAACGGTCTGGGAAACACGTGCCGCCATAGGAACCGCAGAAACGCCTGCAGAACCGATAAGAGGATTGATCTTACCTCTGGTAATAAAGCACATAAGCTTGCCAAAGATAACGCCGCCAAAGGTAGCAACTGCAAATGCACAAAGACCGAGAACGATAATAAGCAAGGTCTGAGTCTTAAGGAAGTTAGCCGCACTTGCGGTAGCACCAACAGAAACACCAAGAAGAATTGTAACGATATTCATAAGTTCGTTCTGAGCAGTCTTAGAAAGTCTTTCCGCAACGCCGCAAACCTTAAGAAGGTTACCAAGCATTAACATACCAACCAAAGCAGCAGAAGAAGGAAGTATTATACTTACAACCAAAGCAACAACTATGGGGAATATAATTTCTTCGGTCTTAGATACAGTACGAAGCTGACCCATAACGATCTGACGTTCCTTTTTAGAGGTGAACGCCTTCATAATAGGAGGCTGAATAAAGGGAACCAACGCCATATAAGAATATGCCGCGATTGCTATTGCGCCAAGCAAATTAGGTGCCAAGGTTTTGGTTACGTAAATAGCGGTAGGACCGTCTGCGCCACCGATAATACCGATAGACGCTGCTTCGGAAATGCTGAAGCCAAGCATAATCGCGCCAAAGAAAGCCGCAAATACACCAAGCTGAGCAGCTGCACCAAGCAACAAGCTCTTGGGGTTAGCAATAAGAGGTTTAAAGTCGGTCATTGCACCAACACCAAGGAAGATAAGAGGAGGATAAATACCTAACTTAACACCAAGGTAGAGGTAGTCTATAAGACCGCCGCCTTCGCCAAGTGCCGCCCAATCTATATGACCGGTTGGGTTAATGAAAATATCGCTGTGGTAAACAGAATCGCCGATAGGACCGGGGATGTTAACCAAGAGCATACCAAATGCAATGGGAATAAGAAGAAGCGGTTCGAACTTCTTAACTATTGCAAGGTAGAACAACAAGCAAGCAACCAACAACATAATGATGGTGCCGAAATCGAAACTGGATTTGATACCAAAATACTCAAAGGGTTCTTCGGCATTATACAGAGCACCAAATCCGGAGCTATTAAATAGCCCTTTCAATGCATCTAACATAATATAACACCTTTCTTAATCTATTGAAAAGATAAATAGAAATTAAGCAATCACGCAGAGGAGATCGCCGGTGTTAACAGATGCGCCCTGGGTAGCGGAAACGCTTGCAACGGTGCCATCCTGAGGAGCAACGATATCGTTTTCCATCTTCATTGCTTCGAGTACGCAAAGAACGTCGCCCTTCTTAACTGCAGCGCCTGCAGAAACAAGTACCTTAAGAACGGTACCGGGAAGAGGTGCATTGATCTTTAAACCGTCAGCGGGAGCTGCTGCAGGTGCGGGAGCTGCTGCGGGTGCAGGTGCTGCTGCGGGAGCGGGTGCTGCTACGGGAGCTGCTGCGGGTGCAGGTGCTGCTGCAGGAGCGGTATTGAAGTTTGCATTAAGAGCGGCTTCTTCTACGATAACTTCGTAGCCTGTGCCGTTAACAGTAACAATATACTTTTTTGCCATGATAAATTCTCCTTAAAATTATTTAACGATCTTTTTAATAGAAATTACATTGAAAGCGCATTCACTTTCACCTCTTGCAGCCGCAATTGCAGCAGTAGCAATAGCAACTATTTGTGCTTCATCGGAAGCATTTGCGGAAACAGTAACAGGCGGTGCCGTTACGGGAGCGGGTGCTGCCGCAGGCGCAGGTGCCGCTTGCTGAGGTGCTTCCTTAGGTTTCTTTACCGCAAATAACTTAAATATCTGCAGAATACCGATTAGAAGAATTAATACACCGAATACAACGCCCATACCGATTGCAACAACCTGAAGCCCTACCAAAGCCTTTTCGCCAAGAGTAGTAGTTTCATCAAATGTTGCAAAAGCCTGACCGGCAATCATTTGATTGGCTAAATTCATAAACCGTACATCCTTTCGCAAGGGGTGTTCAATAATTCCCCTATTATATTTTTTACATAAATAATAATACAACAGAACGATTAAAAAATCAAGTTTTTATTTTCAAAAAATTCCATATTTTTTCATAATTATACACTTCGTTTAAAATATCAATTTTTAATTATAAATTTCAATGCAAATTAACTTATATTTCACAACGGCACATATAATAATACTGTACAAAAAGGCAATGCTTTTACGCATTGCCTTTAAAAATCAGAAACCGAGTTTATTTAATTTTTCGGTAAGGAAATCAACTGCCATAGAAATGTCAGCCGCAGGGTTATCCCCTACCTCGCGCTCGATAGTTAAATATCCGTTATATCCTATATCGTTAAGAGCAGTAAGATAGTTATCCCACTTTACGCCGCCTTGGCCAAGAGGCACTTCCAAAAAGCCGATTTTTCCGTCGTTGCAGGTTCTGATGCCGTCTTTGGCGTGTGTATGAACGATATAATCCTTTAAGGTATATACGCCTGCAACGGGATCGTCGTCGGCAACCATAACCAAATTTGCAGGGTCATAATTTACGGCAAGACCCTTTGTACCCAAAGAATCTAAAAACGCTTTAAGAACAACAGCCTTTTCGGTGCCTGTTTCGGCGGCGAAATAAGAGCCCATGCTGTTGGCATAAATAGCAAGCTCTTCGGCTCTTCTTCTTATTTTTTCCATTCTTGGGCTATCTTCCAAGGTTAGGTGTCCGATATGGGTGGTAACGATATCGCAGCCCAATTCCTTGGCGGTTTCCAAAACTCGCTTGGAATGGCCGATAACATCAAATTCTTCGGTATCGAAATCAACGCCGAAATCACCTACCATCGCCGAGAACACCAAGCCGTTGGAAGCCATAATGTCCTTAACCTCTTTAAGCTTATCGCCAACGATAAGATTTGCAGAAAAAGGTTCGTAGGTAAGGTATTTTTGAACACCGGAAACGCCAAGCTCTTTTGCTTTTACAATGCTTTCCTCGAAGGGCAAGCGGAAGGAATCGGAAATTAAACCTATTTTCATAATAGTAACCTCTTAATATTAGCTTATTGTAAAATTGAATCTATGGGCAACCCAAAGGGTTCCAAATAGTTTTCCAAAAAATAATTTGCTTCTTCGCAATTCATTTCTGCAATCGCATCGTAAAGTCTTTGACCCGCAATATCAAATTCTCTGTTGCCGTAATTTTTTTCTTCCAAGCATTTTATGTAGGCCGATATTCTGTCTGCGGCCTTTATAAGCATTTTTTCTTCGGCGGTATGGACGAACAGGCCGGAATAGCTTTCTTTAAATTCATCGGGAAGCATCTCGGTAAGCTTATGCAAGGATGCTTCTTCCACAGCGGAATATGCTTCTTTTGTTTCTTTACTGTAATACTTTACGGGCGTAGGAATATCACCTGTGAAAATCTCGGGCACATCGTGATAAATAGCTTTAACCGTTATTTTATCGCAATCGTACTTTTTGTTAAACTTTTCGTTACCTATCATCGCAAGAGCATGCGCCAAAAAGCCCACTTCCAATGAATGCGTAGATAAATGATCGGGAATTAAGGAATTCATAATGCCCCAACGTTTAATATGCTTCATTCTAAAGAGCATAGCAAAAAAGCCGTTATTCATTCCAACCTCCGTGATGTTTTTTAATATTTTAACACAATTAAACTTATTTTCAAGTGTTTTAACTAAATTTTATTTACTTATTGAAAATAATATTTAAAATGATATAATATAGGTGATAATATGCAATTTTTTAAAATGCAGGCATTGGGCAATGATTTTATTGTTTACGGAAGCCCATCCAAAACAACCCTGCCCACAGCATCGCAAATTAAGCAATTATGCAACCGAAAATACGGGGTTGGTGCAGATTGCGTAATTTTTATCGGTCAATCTGCTTTTTGCGATTATTTCATGCACGTTTATAATCCCGATGGGTTCGAAGCCGAAATATGCGGAAACGCATTAAGGTGTTCGGCAAAATACGTTAATCAATGCGGATATTTTAACAAAAAGCTTTTAAATATCGAAACCCTTAGCGGTCAACGCACTGCCGTTATAGACGGCGATTTTATTAAATGTGAAATCGGTTCGCCCGAAATATCACAGCAAGGCGTTATCGATATTAATGGGGTATCACTTCCCTACCTTTATATTTCGGTAGGAAATCCCCATTGCGTTATATTTACCGATTACGGTTTAAGCGACCAGGAATTTTATCATTACGGCCCCATTATCGAAAGGCACCCAACCTTTCCCAACGGCACAAACGTTGAATTTGCCGGTGTTTCGGATAACAACAAAATCGTTATGCGCGTGTGGGAGCGCGGTATCGGCGAAACCTTATCCTGCTCTACAGGCAGTTGTGCCTGTGTTGCCGCGGCACAAAGCAAAGGCTTTTGCGGAAACAACGTGCAGGTATATCAACCCGGCGGAATAATTGAAGTAACTACAGAAAATAAAACTATGTATATAAACGGTAAATGCAACACTGTATTTACAGGTAAAATAGCATTATAACGAGGTGAAAATATGAAGCTTTCGGAAATTTTAAATAATATAGAATATTCAGCATCTGCGAATTTTAAAGATTGTGATATAGCGGATGTACTGTACGATTCCAGAAAAGCTGCCGAAAATAACCTATTCGTGTGCATAAAAGGCTTTGTAAGAGATTCCCACGATCTGGCAGAAGAGGTTTATAATAAAGGTGTGCGCGTATTTGCTGTCGAAAAGGATGTAAAATTACCCGATGATGCAATTATAATTAAGGTTGAAAGCACAAGAAAATTTTTAGCCGTTGCAAGCGCAAATCTGTTTGGAAATCCCGCCGACAAAATGAACACTATCGCTATAACGGGAACAAAGGGTAAAACGAGCGTTTCGTTTATGCTAAAAAGCATATACGAGGAAGCCGGACATAAGGTTGGTATTATCGGTTCTACGGGTGTTTATATCGATGGAACTATGTATGAAACCGCAAACTCTACACCGGAATCATATTTGTTGCATAAATATTACCGCGAAATGCTTGGTGCAGGATGCGATACTGCTATAATCGAAGCCACATCCCAAGGTTTTAAGCTACACAGAACCTATGGAATTCACTTTAACACCGGCATTTTTACAAACCTTTCCCCTGATCACATTGGCGAAAACGAGCATAAGGATTTTGAAGAATACCTTAATTGCAAAAAAATGATATTCGACCAATGCGATAAGGTTATAGTTAACGCCGACAGCGATAATTATACGGAAATAGTTGACGGCGCAAAATGCCCTATTATTACAATCGGCGAGAACCAAAGCTCCGATATATCATATGGTAACGGCAAATTTTCTGTTGGGAAGAATCGCTTAAAAACAGAATTCACCTGCATTGAAAACAAGCAAGAGCACATAATAGATTTAAATACTCCCGGCCATTTTTCGCTTTGCAATGCTGCGCTTACCATTGCTTGTGCAAGACAAAACGGTATTGGTTACGATGCTATTAAAAACGGTTTAGTAAAGGCTTTTGTTAAAGGAAGAATGGAAGTTGTCCCTACCCAAAAGGAATACACCGTAATAATTGATTTTGCTCATAATGAATTTAGCTGTAAAACCTTATTTGAAACCATAAAAATGTATAATCCGAACCGAATTATATCCGTTTTCGGATGTGGCGGCAACAGAAGCAAGCTTCGCCGTTACGGCATGGGAGAAGTTATCGGTGCAAACTCTGATTTGTCTATTATCACATCGGATAATTCCCGTTTTGAAAAGACGGAAGATATTATAAACGATATACTTATAGGTATGCATAAAACCAACGGCAAATATATAATTATTCCCAGCCGTCGTGATGCAATAAAAGAAGCCCTCCGTAATGCAACAGAGGGCGACGTGGTTCTTTTGATCGGCAAAGGGCACGAGATGTACGAAGAAATCGAAGGCGTACAGTACCCCTTTGACGAACGCGAGGTTGTTTACAGTTCTATTTCTGAACTTGAGCAACAAGGCGATTTATAAGAAAACCTTTTGCAGAAAAATTAATTTCATATTCGGTTTTAATATTATCTACGGAAAATACGGGGTCACTGTGAAGGTCGAAGGTAACTTCGCTAACGGTGAACCCGTTTTCTGTAAAGCTTTCAAGGGAATAATCAAACAAACCTTTATTATCTGTTTTAAAAATTATCTTACCGTCATCGGCAAGTATTTTTTTGTATTTTTCTAAGAACAAAGGGCTTGTCAGCCTGCGCTTGGCATTGCGCTTTTTGGGCCAAGGGTCCGAAAAATTAAGATACAAGCGGGAAACCGAACCTTCGGGTAAAATATCTGCAATAGTATCTGCATTTGCGTGAAGGAAGCGCACGTTTTGGGTATTTTCACGTTCTGCCTTTTCCATAGCCATCATTAAAACGTCGGGAACCAGCTCTACTGCAAGCAATTTATTGTTGGGGAATTGTTTTGACAGCCCCATAATAAACGCACCCTTACCGCAACCTATTTCTAAAAACAGTTCGCCGTCCACGGGATAAACGCCATCTAAATTAACAACACCGTTTTCGTCCTGCGGAATAAACCATTTTTTAACGGCATCCATACGTTTATCTCGGTTCTTTTTGGGACGCATTCTCATAATAATACTACCTCTTAAAATTTAGTGTTCGATATTATAATACCAAAATTTACAATATTGTCAATGGAATATTTATTATTAATTTGTGCAAAATATTTGCGAGGAGGATGAAATTATGATACTTGACAGAATAGCATTATTCCTTGTAATTATCGGCGCTGTTAACTGGGGTTCCATCGGTTTGTTCCAGTTTGACATCGTAGCATGGATTTTTGGCGGTCAGGGCGCGCTTGTAAGCAGAATAATATATACTCTTGTTGCAATCTGCGGCATTTGGTTAATTAGCCTGTTCTTTAGACAACGCGAAACATCAGCCGCTTTAGAATAACCAAATAAAAATACCGTTCTGTATATTACAGAGCGGTATTTTAAATTATGCGAAAATTAAGTATACGACGGCAACAACTGTACTTAATGCACCGAGGAAAAACGGCAAACAGCCTGTAGATGCAATCATATTAAACCTCCAGCGTAGTTTTTAATATTATATCATTGAACATTGGCAGTGTCAAGCAAATTGACAATTTTATATAATTATGGTATTATATATTTACAAATATGGTATTATATATTTACAAATATTTTGGAGCGTTTTATGAGCATACTTATCTGCGATAACGTATCGGTCGCCTATGGCGCTGATGTTATATTGAAAAAAATAAACTTCTCGATAAATGCGGGAGATAAAGTGGGTGTTATCGGCGTTAACGGCGCAGGAAAATCCACTTTATTTTCGGTCATCCGCGGAAAGCTGGAATCTACAAAAGGCGACGTTTTTGTTTCCGCAGGAAGCGAAATCGGCGTTTTAGAGCAGATAAACGATGCGCATCGGTTTAATTGCTCTATTTTCAATGCCGCTGTTTCGGCCTTCACTCCCCTTTTGGATTTAGAAATTAAAATTGCCGATCTTCAAGCACGCATAGAAGCAGGAGACGAAAGCCTTGTTAAATCGTTCGTTGATTATACAGAACGTTTTAACACGTTGGGCGGTAACGAATTCAGAGCTAAAACCAAATCGATGCTTTTAAAATTCGGTTTTTCCGAAGAAGAT
>JAFYOG010000101.1 GCA_017560285.1 Clostridia bacterium | reverse complement strand
TGGAAGAAGCTATCGAATTTATTGCCGATGACGAACTTATAGAGGTTACTCCCAAATCTATTCGTATTCGCAAGCGTATTCTTAACAAAGAACTTCGTATGAAGGCAGAAAGCAAGGCAAAAAAAGCCGCAGCAGCTAAATAAAATTTAAACCCCGACAATAACTTGTCGGGGTATTTTGTTGAGTATTTGAAATATTTTAACCTCTTTCGGCGATTATATCCATCATTTCGCCAACGTTTTTCATTGCGCTAACTTCCTTCATCGAGAACTTAACACCGAATTCACGTTCAACCGCGCCTATTAAACGAATATGCTCAAGGCTGTCCCAATCTTCAATGTCGTCTGCGGTGGTTTCGCGTGTAACTTCTATATCGTCGTCGTCAAAAACATTTCTGAACACTTCGTTCAATCTCTCGTTAATATTTTGCTGTGCCATATTTTTAAACCTCCGAATTAATTTTAATTACGTTGTTTTTGTTGTTATAATTCTTTAATTCTAATTCCCATACTGTGTTACCGATTTCATCTTCGCTAATCTTGTCAAAACCGAAATCGCCAAACAGGTTTCTAACCATATTGTTCTTTGCAGTGGGGAAGTAGTAGCCCTTTATTATAGATATATTGCGTGCTTTACATTCGTTAACAAGGGTATCAAGCATAGCGTATTCCATATTTTTCTTTAATACTCGGCAACTCATTAACCATAGGTCTATATTGCAAACCTCGCCGTCGATAGCGCCAATAACCACCGAAACTACACCGTTATCGCCAAAGGTATCGCTTAATTTGCCGTAAAGTGTAATATGATTACCGTCTGTGGCAGCGCTTTCTATCTCTTGCTGTGTATAACGCTTCGTGGTAACGTTAAATTGGTTCGATTTGTTAGTTAGCTGAGTTATTCGCGGTATATAAACGGGCGAAAACTCTTTTATTTCCGCCACCATATTAAGGCTTAAAAGATATTCGTTATAATCGGTAAATTCAGCGCACATCTCGCTTCGGGCAACGTTTGCCTTATACATTTCGTTGCGCTTTAAATCATCTGCCGAGAAATTGGTAACTTCAAAATATCCGTTACGGTCAATGGTTTTTATATATTCCGCAGGGTTATCCATTTTCGGAATAGCTATGCCGTTAATGCTGCGTTCAACCAATGCGCGCTCGGTAGGATTATCGTCTGCAAAAACAAATGAATCGATGCCCAAATCCATTTCCGATGCAGTTGCCGCCAGATTACGATCCTTGGTTTCCCAATTTGCCTTAATAACAATAAAATCGTCGGGGCGCAAAACACCTTCGGGATGATTAAGCCCTGCAATAGCGTTTTCGTGGTCGTTTTTAGAAGCAACGGTAAGCATTATGCCGATATCTTTTTGCTTTTTTACGTATTCTTGGAACCCTTTAAAGCATTCGGAATTAGCGGTTTCTTCGCCTATTTCAATGCCCTCTACACCGTCGTCGCCAACAACACCGCCCCAAAGGGTATTATCTAAATCAAGCGCAAGAACCTTTTTGTTTTTACCAAAAATGGATTTGATTATATGAGAAAGATTAAAGGAAACGTAGGGAACTGCATCAAGAGAAAATGCATATTTATACATACACCAAGCTTGCTCATCAAACCATTTATCAAGGCCAAAGCAAGCGGCTACGTAGTTTATATCACAAATATAAAACCCTTGGTTGTTCCTTGCATAATCGGCAAATAAAGCGTTTAATCTGCCAATGTAGTTAACGGCACCGTGAATATCAAAGCAATCTCTGTTTCCGAATATACGGTAAGGCGGAAGCTCAAAGTTGTTTTGAATAATGGGGCAGTTATAAACAGTCGAAAGCCTTTGCCACATTTTTTCGAAATATTCAAAACGGCTTTTAAGCATATTATCAATTTCTTCCTCGCTGTTAACCGCCGAGGGCAAGAACTTGTATATGTTTCTGTAGCTTGTGTGGATGTAAATTATATCTGGCGCGAAGCTTTTTAATTCTTCATTTTCGAACATAGCGTCCTGCCAAAAGCGGTTGTATTCCGATTCGTAAAATTCGGGTTCAATGCCCTCGGCAAGCAAAAATATTTCTAAGGTTTTTATAACGTCGTTTGTGGTAGAACCGCCCAAAACGGCGATTTTTTTCTTTATTCTTTTGCTGCCGTCATTTAACAGTTCACGCCTTGTTCTGCGGCGGTAATCGGTTAAAGCGGCAATATCGAAGGGAAAATCGGTTCTGGGCATAACTACTCCTAAATAATTGTTTTTATTAATAGTTTAAAAGGTCGATAATGTAATCGCGCTTGCTGCCTGCAACAGAAAAAGCGGCAAGCTGGAAGCATACGTCGGTAATACCGTGCTCTTCAATAAATTCTTTTGCGTTTAATTTAAATTCTCTGTAATCGGTAACGATAATTTCTTCAAAAGAACCAACCAAGAAGGGCACGCACGCATTTCCGTAGCTGTCCTTAAACATCAAAAGCTTTCTGCCGTTGTTTACGTTTGTTTTAATCAACGCAGTATTGTCGCCGCCAAGGAACTTGGTATAGCTCTTGGAAGAAGAGAACAAGGATCTGTCGGCAGAGGGGTTCTTAAAGTAATCGTTGGAATAATAGGTAACGGTATGCTCTCTGGTGGGTTCATACCATGTCATTGTATCGGGGTTATCCCTTAATACAGGGTCGTGGGTATAGTAGTTATAGAACGATCCAAGCATATTGTTATTGCTGTATGCCTTATATGTGGATAAATCGTCAAAAGGAACGCCTGCCACCTTGCATAGCTCTTCTACAGCATAGTAAGCCGCAAGTGCTTGCCAGTGGTGGTCGGTGCGGAAATAAATATCCTCGCTTACGTGTGTGCTAAGAACAGAAAGGGTATCAACAAAACCTACGTTAACAAGGGCATCTCTCATACCATAGAAGCATTCGCCGTGGCGAGTGATGGATTTTTCGTAACCAACGGGGGCATAGAAAGCCGAAGCCAAGGGCGAGGGCAGTACGTATAGATTTACGTTTGCGCCTATTTCTTCTTTAAACTTGTTTAAATTCTCGGCAGTCTTTTTGCCCGAAGAAGCAGTGCCGCCAAAGGTTTCCATTGCGCGGATACCGCTTATAAGCACGCCGTTTACGGTTCTGATTTCGTCAACAACGGGGGGTACGATTTCTGCAGAGGATCTCTTAATTTTAAAAGTAACCAAACTGTCGGATGTAAATACAATTTCTGTATTATCGGGTGCCTTATAAGTGATCAAAAGCTCTATATCTCCGGTTTCGGAAATATTGCCTGCATCTACCGAGGCAATTACAGATTCTGCGGTAATTGCAGAAAGTACACTTTCTAAGCCTTTTAATTTTACAGATACTTTTTTATCATTTCCGGATGTAATAGTATATCCGTTTTTGGATAAATCGGAATAACCGTTGATGGTAATCTTAATATCTGTTATTTCCTTAACAATAACGTTATCGGTAGAAGTTTCATCCGAAACATCGCTGCTGTCTTCGGTAATAGAACTGTCTTCTGAAACGTCAGGTTCTTCAACGTCGGAAGCGGTGGATTCGTCAGAAGATTCGGTGCTGCTTTCGTTATTGCTCGATTCGTTTTCGGTAGAGTTGATAACGTCATCTTCGGTTGCAAATTCACAAGCAACACAAGAAAACAGCATTAAAACAACAAGTGAAAGTATAAGTATGCGTTTCATTACTTACAAAGCTCCTTTAGGTTATTAACGTAACCGTTGCTTGCTGCCGAAAAGGTGCATTCGGCAAACAAAACGTCGGTTATGCCGTATTTGTTAATTGTTTCTGTTAAAG
>JAFYOG010000100.1 GCA_017560285.1 Clostridia bacterium | reverse complement strand
GGGTGGCGGCTATTACGGATTTGATAGTATGCATACGGTTTTCGGCTTCGTCAAAGACTATGGACTGATTGCCTTCGATAACCTCGTGGGTTACTTCCATACAAGAAATGCCGAACTTTTGGTGGATTTCTTTGCCGATGGCGGTACCTAAATCGTGGAATGCGGGCAGGCAGTGCATAAAGCGGCATTGCGCGCCTGCGTTATCCATAAGGGCCTTGGTTACGCGGTAGGGGGTAAGCTCTTTTATACGTTCCTCCCAAACCGAATCCGGCTCGCCCATAGAAACCCAAACGTCGGTATAAATAACGTCTGCGCCCTTGGTGGCAGAGATAGGGTCTTCGTTAAACTCTAACACCGCGCCGGTTTGGGCGGCGATAGCAAGACAGGTATCAACAAGAGCTTGGTTGGGGAAATATTTTTTGGGGGCGCAGGCAACGAAGTGCATACCCATTTTTGCACAGCCAACCATAAGGGAATTGCCCATATTGTAGCGGGCATCGCCCATATATACAAGCTTTTTGCCCTTTAGGCTGCCGAAATGCTCGATAATTGTCATAAAATCGGCAAGAATTTGGGTGGGGTGGTATTCGTTGGTTAAGCCGTTCCAAACGGGAACGCCTGCATATTTTGCAAGCTCCTCTACAATTTCCTGACCATAGCCGCGGTATTCTATACCGTCGAACATTCTGCCAAGCACGCGGGCGGTATCGGCAATGCTTTCCTTTTTGCCTATTTGCGAGCCCGTAGGGTCCAAATAAACGGGGTGAACGCCAAGGTCGGCCGCCGCTACCTCAAAGGCACAACGGGTGCGGGTGCTGGTTTTTTCAAAGATAAGGGCAATATTCTTACCCAAAAAATCCTTGTGAAGTATTCCCTGCTTCTTTTTTGCCTTGTATTCTATGGCTTTATCTATAAGATATTGAATTTCCGCAGGGGTGAAATCCAAAAGCTTTAGAAAGCTTCTTCCTTTAAAGTTCATATTAAAGCACCTTTGCCAAGAAGGTTTGTAATCTTTCGCACTTGGGGTTGCCAAAAAGCTCTGCGGGGGTGCCTTCCTCGGCAATGTTGCCGTCATCGAGGAAGATTACACGGTTGGAAACCTCGCGGGCAAAGCCCATTTCGTGGGTAACAACAACCATTGTCATACCCTCGGATGCAAGCTCGCGCATAACGTCCAAAACCTCGCCTACCATTTCGGGGTCAAGGGCAGAGGTGGGTTCGTCAAACAACATAACGTCGGGTTCCATACACAATGCGCGCACTATTGCAACACGCTGTTTTTGACCGCCGGATAATTGGTTGGGGTAGGAATTTGCTCTGTCGGCAAGGCCTACGCGGGCTAAAAGCTCCATTGCCTTTGCCTTTGCCTGCTCTTTGGTAAACTTTTTAAGCATAACGGGGGCGCAGGTAAGGTTTTTAAGAATTGTCATATGGGGGAACAGATTAAACTGCTGGAACACCATACCCATTCTTTGACGGTGAAGGTTAAGGTCGGTTTTCTTCGACGTAAGGTCATCGCCCTCGAAGATTATCTGACCGGAGGTGGGCTTTTCCAAAAGGTTTAAGCAACGCAAAAAGGTGGATTTACCGCTGCCGGAAGGACCGATAACGCACATAACGTCGCCCTTGTTAATTTCGATGTTAATGCCCTTTAAAACATCAACACCTTCGAAATTTTTGGTTAAATCTTTAACGCTTATCACTCTTAGCCAGCCTCCTTTCGAACATCTTTAAAAGCTTGGTAAGACCTATAACCATAAGCAGGTAAACAACAGCAACGGTGGTAAGAACGCTTACAGCATCGAAGGTAAGGTTTCTTACAACGTTACCTGCACGGGTAAGGTCTACAACCGCAACGTAGCCTGCTACGGAGGTTTCCTTTAGCAATGCGATAAATTCGTTACCGATAGCGGGAAGAATATAGCGGATTGCCTGAGGGAAGATAATTTTATACATAGTTTGAATCTTAGAAAGACCCAAGCTTCTGCCTGCTTCCATTTGACCTTTGTCAACGGCGTTGATACCGCTTCGAATAAGCTCTGCCATATATGCACCGGAGTTTATACCGAAGGTTACGGTAGCAACCATAACGCCGTTATCGGAGGAAACGAAGATTATGTAATAGAAAATAAGCAAAAGAACGGTTACGGGCAGACCTCTTATAAGGGTTACGTAAAGGTCGCATATTACCGCAAAGGGCTTGATAATTTTGTTATCGTCGCCGAAATATTTAACAACCGCAATAAGAGTACCTATAACGATACCGATTAAAAGTGCGCCGAGAGTTATACCGATAGTGTTACCCAAGCCCTCAAGCATATCTTCCCAATAGCCGGTTTCTATAAAGGTTTCGTAAAGCTTATCTAAAAAGCCAATGCCGGTGGGGCCGGTTTCATCGGCAGTAGAGCCTGCCGCCAAAACGGGCACACAGCAGATAGCCAAAAGCAATACTGCGGTTAAAACAACTAAAAGCTTTTTCATTTAAAAAGTTCCTTAAAAATATCTAAAATACAAACAAAAGGATGCGGTTATCGCATCCTTTTGCGACGTTATATACTTAATTATGCCTTGGGAGCTTCGTAGGTTTCGCCGTATTCGGTGAAGATTGCTTCGATAGTGCCGTCTGCAACCCACTTGTTAATGAGAGCGTCCATTTCTGCAACCAATGCTTCGTTACCGAATGCAAGAGCAAAGCCGTAGGGTTCGGTGGTCATATATTCGTCAAGAATAACGAGCTTGGTATCGTTCTTTGCGTTGTAATCTTCTACCATTGCGATAGCGGTAAGGTTATCGATAACCCAAGCTTTTACCTTGCCGTTGGTAAGAGCCATC
>JAFYOG010000099.1 GCA_017560285.1 Clostridia bacterium | reverse complement strand
TCTTTATCCTCGCCAAAAATTATACGGCGATAGTTTGCCACATAGGCGGCGTTTTCCCTGCCTAATGCAGAAATATATTGCTTGATTGCTATAATATCATTTGGAATTGGTTTGGATGACAACAGCAATGCACACTTTTCTATTGTATTGTTATCTGCCTTCAAACGGTTTAATGCTTGCAAAACAGAACTGCCGCACAATGCGGCAAAGCGCATTGAAATATCCAAAGGTAAAAGATCGAAGTTTTCGGGAATATTTTCTATGGGTATTATTTTATTAATCGCAGTTTTGAATTGCGTAATTACATTAACTGCGTGCTTGCCTAAAATAAGCTTTTTTAGCTCGGTATATATACGTTCTGCAGAAATATTTGCAACGGTGGTTGCCATTTCATTTATGGCGACTGCAGTATTATTATGAATGGTAAATCCCAAAACAGATGCAAAGCGCAACGCCCGCAAAATTCGCAGTGCGTCTTCGTTAAAACGTTCTTTCGGGTCGCCAACCGTGCGCAGAATATTATTCTTTATATCGTCGATACCGTTAAATGGGTCAACCACACCTTGGGTGGGGTTATAGGCTATTGCGTTTACTGTAAAATCCCTGCGTGAAAGGTCCAAATATACGTCATTTACAAATTCCACTTTATTGGGATGGCGAAAATCGGTATATTCGCTCTCGGTACGAAAGGTAGTTATTTCGTACGGGATGTTATTATATACAACCGTAACGGTACCGTGCTTTATACCGGTTTTTATAACCTTATGGTTAGAAAAAACCTCTATAATCTCGTTTGGTGCCGCCGAAGTAGTTATATCGCAATCGGTGCTTTCTATACCCATTAAGCTGTTGCGGACGTAACCGCCCACAGCATAAGCTTTATAGCCTGCGGAGGTAAGCATATTCAGTATTGTTAATATATCGTTATCAGTTATCATAATCTCACCCATAAACATAATAACACACATTAAATTTTTATGCAACAAGGTATTTTTTATGGACAAGCGTAATACAATCCAACAGAGGTGATATTTATCTTTCGAATTATAATTTTGCTGTTTTGCTGTTGTTTTTTATGCGGTTGCAATGTTTATGCAGACGAAAACCTACTTGTTTATAAACAAGATCAGGAAGATTACTGTGTTTCCAACATCGAATATATAGAAAATACCATAGATAGCACAGAAATGCGAGGTATGTGGGTATCGCAATTTGATATGCATCCAATATACCGCGACGGCAACAAGCAACGCGATATAACCGATTACAGAAAAAAAGTAAATACTCTTTTAAATAATCTTGCAAACGATAGATTTAATACCATTTTTTTACAGTTGCGTCCCAACGGCGACAGTATATACGAAAGCAAATATTACCCTGCATCTAAATACGTTGCAGGTATATACGGCGGTGAAATAGAATACGACCCCGTACCTATTTTTTTGGAATTAGCGAAAGAAAAAGGAATTTCGGTACATGCATGGATTAACCCATACAGATTATGCAGTGAAGAAGAGCTTATAAATTACGGCAAAGGACAAATTTACAACTGGTATAAAGAAGGCATTGGGAAACGTATAGAATTAGGCTTAGACGGGATTTTATATCTTGACCCAGCATATCCCGAGGCTACGGATTTAATCGCAAGCGGCGCAGAAGAAATTCTTTTAAACTATGATTTTGAAGGGATACATATTGACGATTACTTTTATCCTACGGAATTTGAATTTGACGACGAATTTGAATTTTTAAAAAGCGGAGCTGACGACAAGGGGGATTTCAGAAGAAATAACATAAACCGAACTATATTAGCTTTATATAATACCGCACATAAAAACGGTAAATTATTTGGCATTTCCCCTGCGGGAAACCTTTATTCTTTAAAAGACGGTTGGTATGCCGATGTAGAGCTATGGTGCAGTAAAAAAGGATATATCGATTATATTATGCCGCAATTATATTTTGGGTTCGAAAACCAAACCTGCCCTTTTGAAAAGGTCTTTAAGGATTGGTGCAATGCCGTAACCGAAAAATCGGTTAAGCTCTATATAGGTTTATCGGCGGCAAAGTGCGTGTTGGGCAGCGAAGGGATTTTAGATAAACACGCAGGCGAAAGCGGGAAATACGAATGGCGTGATAACAAGGATATTTTGGCAAAATCCCTTGCGATAATTAAAAACACAAAAACTTCAAAGGGGTTTTGCATTTTTACATACTCTTCTTTTTACAACCCATTAAGCGGAGCGGAAAACCCGTTATGTCAAGAAGAAAAAAGTGCATTTTTCCAAATAATAAAAGGGAGTTAAACTCCCTTTTTCTTATTTATTAAGCTTAGAGTAGGTTTTGTCGGTAAACTTTTGGGATAATACGCAAAATCTTTCGTGGGTACCCTCGCCGATAATACCAGCATCATCGCTTGCGGTAACTTTAAAGCATAGCTTTCTGCCCTCTTTGGAAACAAGCTCTGCCGTTGCAGAAACGTTCATCCCAATAGGTGTTGCGGCAACATGGTTGATATTAATGTTTGTACCAACAGTAGTTTCGCCTTCGTTCAAAAGCGGTTCTATTGCCTTGCACGCCGCCTTTTCCATTAAAGCCACCATTGCGGGCGTTGCATAAACAGCCAAGCTTCCACTGCCAACTGCAGATGCAATATTTAATTCATTTACCGTTTCGGTTACTGTTGCAATAAACTTTTCCATACTGTTTTTCCTATATTATTTTTTACTCTACGGGTTCAAAATCAGATGCAGGATGCTTACAAAGAGGACACACAAAATCTTCGGGCAAAGGATGTCCTTCATAAACATAACCACAGATTTTGCACATATATCCGCGGGGCGCATCGCTGCTGGGAGCGGCTGTTTTAGCCGCAGGCTTGGGCTTTACGTTTTTATGGTAATATGCATAGGTCATCGAAGGGTCGTTGTTAATAACCTCCGCTTCGGTTACATCACATATAAACATTACGTGGGTACCCAAATCGATAGATTGCTTTACCTTTAACGACATATAAGAATTTATATATTCGTTAAGCACGGTAAGTCCGTTTTCGGAAAGAGTATATACGGTATTTTCGAATTTATTAACATCTCTGCCGGAAGAAAACCCGTATTTTTCGAATATCGAAAAAGGCGCAGACTCTGTCAAGAGGTTTACGTTCATTATACCTGTGCTTTGAACAATATCACAGGTATAATTAGATTTGTTAATAGTAACCCCTACGGTAAGCGGAGTTCCGGTAAGTTGTATAACGGTATTGCATATCATTCCGTTATGCTTTACACCGTCGTTTGAAGTAATAACGTACAATCCGTATCCTATATTGTACAACGCTTTATTATCAATATTTGCCATTTTATAATCACCTTTCTAAAAATTCATCTAATAACGGAGCAAGCTCCTTTTTTAACGTAGCAACAGCATTGCGTGCAACCCAACTGCACCAATACGTATAACCGCCCAATGTCATAGACCGAGAGGTTGCCATATAATCGTAATGTCCGTACACCTGATCGACAGGTATCGTCTTTGTGCCCGTAAGCCGAGAACGCATCCATAAAGTAACCTCTACCAAGGTTTCGGCAGGAAGCCCAACAAACAAATATCCGCCAAAACGTACCGCAGGAACGTTTATTGTTAAAATATGCGTTGCCAATTCTTCCTCGGAAAAGCTGTATTTGGGGTCGTTAATGTTTAACGGCATATATTCCAATCGCCAAAGGTCATCTATAAGACGTTTTACCACGGCAGGATTTTCGTTTGCGGCGATTGCATCCTCTACCCGTTTGCGCGCCGCGGGAACCGCTTTAATTAAATCTTCAAGCTCTTTATAGCTGTGAGGGTAATCCTCTTTTATGGGAAGATCAATGGCGAACATTTCGGTTTTAAAATCTGATTCTATATCGATTTTTTTAGCCTTGTTTGCGAATATTTTTCTTATTTTCTCACCGATTAAAAATGCTATTCTTTTGCATTCATCTGCAGAGGTTTTATACGTACCTTTATCATTACAATCCTTTTTAACAGCCAAATCGCCGCAGGGACCGTTAAGGTACATACTTATTCCGCCATATTCGGATTCCATATCGTCGGACATATATCCGGGCCAATCGTAATCGTAATGATATTCCTTATGTCGTTCGGGGTTATCGCTATGCTCGAACAAAACGGCAAGGTCGGGATGTGCGGCAAAACGTGAAATTGTGCCAATGGTCTTCCCTTCTTTATTCTTGAACATAAATAAATATGCCATTTGGTCGTTGGGGTTATCGAAATAAATTGGTTTTTCGAACACAGGCAACGAGGGCTTGTATCCGCGCAACAGCATTATTGATGGTTCTTGGGTATAAGGGGTTCCGTTTTCGTCAAACTTAATTCCGCGCCAAACGGTTACACCGCCGAGGCCTTCTACGTATTGCTCGCGATTAAAGGAAACCTCGGTGCCCAAATCGCATTCCGCCGCAAAGCAATCACATTCTTCGGCGCGTAATTTCATTTCGTTTATGGTTTGTATTGAACGCTCTATAACCGCATCCATATATTCGCCGCAAATATGCTCGGAATTAGGCGCGGCATGAATTTGAAGCTCGTGATACCATAACGATTTCTCTGGTATACCCGTTTGGGCTGATACCTCTTTTCTCCAACGAGCTGCCTCGCGAGGGTAGGTAGCACCGAAATCGAAAGCAGCAAAAACCAATTTTTCGGTAGCGGTTTCCATATAGAAAAACCTGCCGTATATATCGGTTCCGTACGGCCATTCTTCCTTGAAAGTGCCTTTCATAGACACTTTAGAAAAACTACACTTCATTGCTTTTTCCTTTCTTTATCCAAGAATAGGTTTATCTAAAAATTCAACGATCGGTTCGCCCTTTAATCCATCGGATTCGAAGACGATTATTTCGTTTCTGCCTGCGTTAAGCAGAGATTTAGGAAGGTACAGCGTTTGTTGCGGACCTATTTCCCAATATCTGCCTATGTTAAAGCCATTTACAACCACAAAACCTTTTTTAAAGTTAGATAGCCTTACAAACGTATCTGCAGGAACGTCTACGTTAAGATAACCGCGGTAAAAAGCAGAATTTTCGGCGTTGGCATTCTCTTTAAAGTCTACCAAATGAACATTATCCATAGGTAACGGATAAACCGTCCAATCGAAATGGATTTTATTGTTTAACAAGCATCTGCCTGCTATGCCTTTTTTGCGCATCATTTTAGAACCGAAATTAGTTCTGCCCATATTTTCGCACAGTATAGTTAAAACATCCCCTTCTTTGGCAGAGAATTCCACCGAAAGTTCAGAATCGTTAACATATACAATGCCGATTAAATCTCGATTAATATAAATCTGTGCTCTGTCGCCCAGCGATTCGAAGGTTAGCTTTGCATTTACGTAATCGCGGTTTAAACGTGTTTGATAAGCGATATAACCGTAGCCCGTTCCGTAATGTTCCATACATTTGGGAACGTTAGAGGCAATAGGTGAAGACAGCTTGTTTATATTTTCGAAAAAGCCCGAGGATTGATTAAGGGTAATTTGACCGTAAGATTTTTTCACACGGTTTGCGGGCACATCGGGCAAGGGCTCGGGATTAAACTTCTTTATAACTTCACGCAGGGCAAAGTATTTTTCGGTGGTATCGCCGCATTCTGTAAGAATGGCATCGTAATCGTAGCTTGTAACGTCGGGCAAGAACTTTTCGAAGTGGTTTGCACCGCTTGTAAAACCAAAATTTGTACCGCCTATAAACATATACATATTAAGACTGCCCTTGTTTAGCATATCCTCTACGGTTTTTGCATAATCTGCGGCAGAGGTTGTATGGTGATATTCATCACCCCAAGCATCGAACCAGCCGTCCCACATTTCCATACACATTTTGGGCGCATCGGGGAACATTCTGTCGTGTTCTGCAAACCGTTCTGCTACATCGCTGCCGAAATTTAAGGTAGGCAGACATCCCGAAATATTACCGTCTAAAATATACTCTGCAGAGGTGCCGTCAGAGGTGAACAAAGGCACGTCTATTCCGCGGTTTCTGTATCCGTCCCTAAGATATTGCAAATATTTTTTATCATCACCGTAGGAACCGTATTCGTTTTCGCATTGAAGCATTATAACGTTGCCGCCGTTTGTGGTTAAAAACGGACGGATTTGGTCGAAAAGTTTATCTAAATATCTATCAAAGTATTTAATATAAGTGGGATTGAAGCAACGTATTTCCATATCTTCCTCGGTTTGAATCCACCAAGGAAGACCGCCGAAATCCCATTCCGCACAAATATAAGGACCGGGGCGCACAATAACCATTAAGCCTTCGTTCTGCGCGGTTTTAATAAACTCGGCAACGTCAAGTATACCCGAGAAATCGAACACACCCTTTTGCTTTTCGTGCATATTCCAAGCGCAATAGGTTTCTACGCAGTTGCATCCCATAGCGCGCAGCTTTTTAAAAATTTCAGGCCAAGTATCGGGCATATTACGGAAATAATGTACCGCACCCGAAATAATCTTTATAGGCTTGCCATCTTTTATAAATTGGTTCCCTTTAATTTCAAAAGTCATACTTGCACCCTCTTTTATTATTTTATCTAATTATAATCTATTTTTTTCGGGATTGCAATATATAATTAAAACCGCTTAAGAATTTCTTAAGCGGTTTTTTATGATTAAAGTTTATCTGCTAATTCGTAAATTAGCTTTTCTGTTTTTTCCCAGCCGAGGCAAGGGTCGGTTATTGATTTACCGAACACGTGCTCGCCGATTTTTTGTGCGCCGTCTTCTATGTAGCTTTCTATCATAAGACCTTTTACAAGTTTTTTGATATCTGAATTATAGCTTCGGCTCTCTACCACTTCTTGAGCAATTCTTATCTGTTCTAAATACCGCTTGCCGGAATTGTTATGGTTTGTATCTACAATAACGGCAGGGTTCTCTAATCCGGAAGCCAAATATAAATCATTTAGCTTTGCAAGGTCCTCGTAATGGTAATTAGATATGCTTTTGCCTGTAAAATCAACATACCCTCTTAGGATTGCGTGGGTATAGGGGTTACCCTTGCTCTTTACTTCCCATCCTCTGTAAATAAAGGTATGGCTGCCGTGAGCGGCGCGAATGGAATTAAGCATAACCTGCATATCGCCGCCTGTGGGGTTCTTCATACCTACGGGAACATCCAAGCCGCTTGCGGTTAGGCGATGCTGTTGGTTTTCGGCAGAACGTGCACCAACGGCAACGTACGCCAACAAATCGGATAAATAACGGTGGTTTTCGGGATATAGCATTTCGTCGGCACAGGTAAAGCCGTAATCTCTAAGTGCGCTCAAATGAAGCTCACGAATAGAAACAATACCCTTGTACATATCGGGCTTTTCGTCGGGGTTGGGCTGATGAAGCATACCCTTGTATCCCTCGCCGGTAGTACGGGGCTTATTGGTATAAATACGGGGGATAATTATAATTTTGTCGCTAACCTCATCTGCTATATTTCTAAGACGGGAAATATATTCCAAAACCGGTTCGCGGTTATCTGCCGAGCAAGGTCCGATTACCAATATAAATTTATCGGATTCACCAGAGAAAACAGCTTTGATTTCTTTATCTCGCTGTTCCTTAACCATTGCCATTTCGGCTGTTACGGGAAAATCCTGCTTTACTTGTTGGGGAATGGGTAGTTTACGGAAGAATTCCATGTTCATAGCTTAATACCTCTTTAGTTCTTTTTCTTATCGAATTTTTTGCGGCGAGCTGTGGAGAGTTGCATCATTTGGCGCAGTTCTTCGCGGTTGCCGTTTTTTATAGAACCGTATAGTTGATCAAATGCTTGGCGATATTTATCCATTTCTTGCAAAAGCGTTTGCTTATTTGAAAGAAACAGCTCGCTCCACATTTCATCGTTAATATTGGCGATACGCGTTAAATCTCTAAAGGAATCGCCTGTATATCGCTCTAAATCCGGTGCATCGCAGGCACACATAAGCGATACTGCAATACAGTGTGTTAACTGCGAAAGAAATGCTATCATTTGGTCGTGCTTTTCGGGGGACAAAACCGATATTTCACGGAACCCCAAGGTTTCGCCTAAATCACCGCAAAGTTCTATGGTATCCAAAGAGTTCTTTTCTGTAGGTACGACGATATAATTTGCGTTTTTAAACATACCGTCATCGGCATTTTCCACACCCGAGGTTTCCCTGCCTGCCATAGGGTGAGCAGATATAAATTCCACGCCATCGGGAAGCAACGACTGTATTTCGTATACAATGCATTCCTTTACGCCCGTAACGTCGGTGATAAC
>JAFYOG010000098.1 GCA_017560285.1 Clostridia bacterium | reverse complement strand
GAGCCACGGTGTTGCCGTTAAGTGCGGCATAATAAGCCGCCATAAGCCCCGCGGGCCCGCCGCCGATAATAATTACGTCGTACATAGTGATTACCAAATAAAGAGTGAAGAGTGAAGAGTAGGGAAGGGGTTTTTATTCCCCAAAAATGCAAGCATTTTCGGGGACCCCCATATCCCCTTCCGCATAGTTGCGTATAGGATGTAGCAGCGGAAAGGCATAAAGCCTTTCCCTACGTTATAATTTTAAATTTATTCGTTGACGTATGTCTGCGAAAACGGTTGGTTTTGGAATGTAGGGAAGGGGTTTACCCCCTTCCGCAAGATTAAGTGTAGGGTAAGTTAGCGGAATGGGACAAGCCCATTCCCTACAGTATACTAAACGCTTGCGTTTAGTTTGAACGCGTAAGCGTTTAATTATATACGTCGTTTTCTGCCCAAATGCGCTCTAAAATCTCGAACCGTACAATAAAAATCCTATAAAAATCCGCGACATGCGCGTGGATTTTTATACCTTAGAGGTTCGCAAGTTTGGACAAGACGCATTAGCGGCGCGCACAAACTTGGTGCGAACGCACGAACCTCACAAAAAACCATTAAAATGCTTGCATTTTAATGGCAAGCGAAGCGTTTAATTATACACGTCGTTTTCTGCCCAAATGCGCTCTAAAATCTCGAACCGAGATGCGGTGTTTTCGGGGTTGCGTGCCGCAAGCTCGGTAAGGATAGCGTTAATTAACGCCAAGGGCGCGGTTAGCGAATCTACAAAGGTTTCGTTCTCGTTGGGGGCAAAAAGTGTTATATCCGCAAGCTTTGCCAAGGGGCTGTGAACGCTGTCGGTTATGCCAAGCACCGCCGCGCCTGCCTTTTTTGCAAACTCAAGCACGTCTATGGTAAGCTTGGAATAACGGGGGAAGGTTAAGCCGATAACAACGTCCCCTTCTTTAACGCGGAACATCTGGTCAAAGGCTTCGCTGCCGATAACCGTGTGAACTACGGTTACGTTATCGTAAAGGATAGAAAGATAAAAGTTTAAAAACACTGCAAGGCTTGCCGAGCTTCTTGCGCCAACGATATAAATGCGCTGTGCGGCGGCGATTTTTTCTATAAAGTTATCAAAATCCTTGCGGTTAAGGCTTTGCGCCGTCTTTTTTATGCTTTCTATATCGCCGTTAACGCTTTTTGTAAAGCCGTCCTTGCCAAAACGGCTTTTTGTAAGCTTAATGCGCTCTACCGAGGTAAGCTTGCTTCGCGCCGCATATTTTAACGCCGCTTGCAGGCTGGGGTAGCCGTCAAAGCCAAGGTCGGTGGCGTAGCGAACTATGGTAGATTCCGATATCCCAACCGTTTCCGATAGCTTTGCCGCTGTCATAAACGCCGCCTCGGCATAGTTGGCAAGCAAATATTCACCTATCTTTTTTTGTCCCTTCGAGCAATGGGCAAGCTTTGCCTCTATGCGCTCTAAAACGTTTTTGGTGTTCATAAAATTACCACCTTTGGTTAAAAAAACGGCGAGTTCACGCCGTTTTTCGTTTTTTTATTAGAATTCCAATTTGCTTTCGATGTAAGCCTTAACCTCTGCAATAGGCATTCTTACCTGTTCCATGGTATCGCGGTCGCGTACGGTTACGCAGTTATCTTCAACCGATTCGAAATCGTAGGTAATGCAGAAGGGTGTGCCGATTTCGTCCTCGCGGCGGTAACGCTTACCGATAGAGCCGCTTTCGTCGTAATCGCAGGGGAAATATTTGCAAAGCTCGTTCTTAAGCTCGATGGCTTTATCGCCAAGCTTTTTGGAAAGGGGAAGCACAGCCGCCTTAAAAGGAGCCAACGCGGGGTGGAAGTGAAGCACGGTACGCAGGTCTTCCTTGCCGTCCTTGCCGATATCCTCTTCGTCGTATGCCTCTGCCAAGAACGCAAGCACCGAGCGTTCAACACCCAAAGAGGGCTCGATAACGTAGGGGATGTATCTTTCGTTCTTTTCTTGGTCGAAATACGTCATATCCTCGCCGGATGTGTTCTGGTGCTGGGTAAGGTCGTAATCGGTTCTGTCGGCTACGCCCCAAAGCTCGCCCCATCCGAAGGGGAACAAAAATTCAAAGTCGGTGGTTGCCTTGGAATAGAAACACAATTCCTCGGGGTCGTGGTCGCGAAGACGAAGGTTTTCTTCCTTCATACCCAAAGAAAGCAACCAATCGCGGCAGAAGCCGCGCCAATATGCAAACCATTCAAGGTCGGTGCCGGGCTCGCAGAAGAATTCAAGCTCCATCTGTTCGAACTCGCGCACGCGGAAGATAAAGTTACCGGGGGTGATTTCGTTTCTAAAGCTCTTACCTATCTGACCGATACCGAAGGGAAGCTTTTTGCGGGTGGTACGCTGAACGTTGTTAAAGTTTACAAAAATACCCTGTGCGGTTTCGGGGCGAAGATATACGGTGTTCTTCGCATCCTCGGTAACGCCCTGAAAGGTTTTGAACATAAGGTTAAATTGACGGATATCTGTAAAGTTGTGCTTGCCGCAGGTGGGGCACTTTATGTTCTTTTCCTCTACAAATTCCTTCATTTCCTGCTGGGAAAATGCATCGATAGGCTTGGGAAGGGTAAAATCGTTTTCCGCGCACCAATCTTCTATAAGTTTATCGGCACGGAAGCGTTCCTTACATTCGCGGCAATCCATCAAAGGGTCGGAAAATCCGCCAAGGTGGCCGGATGCAACCCAGGTTTGGGGGTTCATAAGAATAGCGGAATCAAGACCCACGTTATAGGGGTTTTCCTGAATAAACTTCTTCCACCAAGCTTTTTTGATGTTATTTTTAAGCTCTACACCAAGGGGGCCATAGTCCCAGGTGTTTGCCAAGCCGCCGTAAATTTCGCTGCCTGCAAATATAAAGCCTCTGCCCTTACAAAGAGCAACCAGCTTGTCCATTGTTTTTTCGGTATTCTTCATTTTATTCCTCCAAGGGATAAGGTTAATACAAAATTTTATATATTATACAACATATTTTTAAATATTGCAATAGGGGAAATGGGTTAAATCCCCTGTGCGAATTTTACTGCGGACATGGCGTCGGTTCCGTAAAAATCGGCACCCATAAGGGTTGCGTATTCCTGAGTTAACACCGCGCCGCCCACCATAACCTTTATGTTTGGCAGCTGTGCGTGCAAAAGGGCAACCGTTTCTTCCATTGCGGGTACGGTGGTTGTCATTAACGCGCTTAAGCCCACAAGGTCTGCCTTTTCGGCTTTGGCTTTTTCCAAAATATCTGCAGGGCTAACGTCCTTGCCCATATCTATAACCCTAAAGCCATAGTTAGAAAGCAGGGTTACCACTATGTTCTTGCCTATATCGTGGATATCGCCCTTAACGGTAGCCATTATAACGGTTTTGCCTTGCTGTTGACCGCCGATGCCTTGGGCTTGGTTTATTGCCGAAAAAGCCGCCTTTGCCGATTCCGCACCCCCCAAAAGGCGGGGAAGGAACAAGGTTTTATTCTCGTACCCCTTGCCCAATGCGTTAAGGGCGGGGATAAGCTGTTCTTCTATAATTTCCAAGGGCTGTTTGGTTTGCAAAAGCTCCTCTGCCGCCTCTTTGGCTTGGGCTTTCATACCGTAAAACACTGCATCGAAAAGGGTTAGCTTTGCGTTTTCCTTGGCGGTAACGTTAATTTCGGCACCCTCGTATTCATAAACGAAATCGGGGTTGGGGCTTTCCTCGTTAAGAACGGTTTGCGCCGTTTCGCTGGCGGGGTTAATTATGGCGGCGGTTAGCCCTCTTGCAATAGCCGCACCCAAGAACGATGCGTTTATAATTTCGCGGTTGGGCATGCCAAAGGATATGTTAGAAACCCCCAAGGTGGTAAAAAGACCTCTGCTTGTAAGCTCTTTTACGCATTCCAAGGTTTTGTTGCCGCTTTCGCTGTCGGTAGCAACGGTCATTGTTAAAGCGTCGAACAAGAATCTGCTTTTATCTATATTAAATTCCTTAGATTTTTCTATAATTTTATCGGCAATGGCAAGCCTGCCCTTTGCCGTGGCGGGAATGCCTATATCGTCAAGCAGCAGGGCAACCACCATACCGCCGTATTTTTGGGCAACGGGCAAAACAGAATTTAAAATATCCTCTTTGCCGCTTACCGAATTTATAATAGGGATACCGTTATAAACCCTTGCCGCCGCATGAAGCGCCTTTGGGTTGGCGGAATCAAGCTGTAAGGGTAAATCGGTAACCCCTTGCAAAGCCAAAACCACCAAAGGCATAACCTGCACTTCGTCGATATCGGGTATACCAACGTTAACGTCAAGAATATCCGCCCCTGCAGCTTGCTGTGCAAAGGCTTCGGCGCAAAGATAATCCATATCGCCGTTTTTTAATGCTTCTTTAAGCTTCTTTTTACCCGTGGGGTTTAATCTTTCGCCCACCACTGTGGTTTTTGTGCCAAAGATATAGCTTTTTGTGCCGGAGCAAACCGCCAAAATATTGGGGTTGGGCATAATAACCCGTTCCTCTTGGGCAAGGGAAGCACTAACCTGCTTTATATATTCGGGGGTGGTGCCGCAACAGCCGCCCACGGCAAAAATGCCATTTTGGCAAAGCTCCTTGGCAAAGGTATAAAAACGGTCTGCGGGAACGTCGAAATAGGTGTTGCCGTTGTTATCTATCTTGGGAAGCCCCGCGTTTGCGTTAACGATAACCGGCTTTCCGCTGTATTTTGCCAAATCTGCGGCAATGGGCAGCATTAAATCAGGCCCCAAGCCGCAATTTACCCCAAGAGCATCTACCCCAAGGGCAGAAAGATAAAGGGCAACGGTTTTTGCATCGGCGCCGGTAAGGGTTCTGCCGTTTTCGTCAAAGGTAACCGAAACCGCAATGGGCAGCTTGCAGTTTTCCTTGGCGGAAATTATTGCCGCCTTGCATTCGTAAAGGTCGGAAAAGGTTTCGAAAAATATAAAATCCGCACCTGCGGCTTCTGCGGCAGATACCGATTTTGCAAAAGCGTTAACCGCGCTTTCAAACCCAAAATCGCCCAACGGGGGCATAAGCTTGCCCGTGGGGCCGAAATCTGCGGCGACGTAAACGGTTTTTCCGTCTTTTTTTGCCTGCTCTGCCGCCTGCTTTGCAATAGAAACACCCTTAAAAACCTCGGCAAATACGTCTTTGCCTTGCATTTTTACGCCGTTTGCGCTAAAGGTGTTAGAGGAAATTATATCCGCCCCCGCATTGATATATTCCATATGAATATCCAAAACCGTTTGGGGGTAATCGTTCATATATTCCGCCATTGCACCTGCGGGCAGACCCTTTGCCTGAAGCATCGTGCCCATTGCGCCGTCGAAAACGTATGCGGTTTTGCGGTTGTTGTTAAAAATGTTCATATAAATTACTTTCGTATATAAGAGATGTTTTCCATAATCTTCGCCGCAACGTCGGGCTTGTTCATTGCATAAATATGAACGTTGTTTACGCCGTTGGCGATAAGGTCTATAATCTGCTCGGTTGCAAAGGCAATGCCCGCCTGCTTCATTGCCAAGGGGTCGTTGCCGAACCGTTCTACAATTTCCCTGAACCTTCTTGGCACGTTTGTGCCCGAAAGGGCTACCGACCGCTTTAGCTGTGCGGCGTTGGTAATGGGCATAACCCCTGCAATTACGGGGATGTTTATACCCTTGCGCTGGAACTTTGCAAGGAAGGAATACATAATTTCGTTATCGAAAAACATTTGGGTGGTAAAAAATTCACAGCCGCTTTCGGCTTTAATCTTTAACGCATCTATATCTGCCGCAACAGACAAAGCCTCGGGGTGGCCTTCGGGGTAGCAAGCGCCGCCGATGCAGAAATCGCCCATATTCTTTAACGCCAAAGCAAGGTCGCTTGCGTGGGGATAAACGGTTTTGGGCTCTCTGCCCTGCGGCATATCGCCCCGCAGAGCAAGAATGTTTTGAATATTGTGTGATTTAAGGCTTTGTGTATATTCCTTTATGGATTCTTCGTCGGAGGAAACGCAGGTAACGTGGGCAAGGGCGGGAATGCCGTTGCTTTCCACACAATCTGCCAATTCTGCGGTGAACTTGGCGGTAGACCCTGCGGCACCGTAGGTAACGCTTATAAAATCCGGCTTAAGAGCAGCCATTTCGGCAACAATTTTGCGGCTTTGCTCAAGCTCGGTGCCCAATTTGGGCGGGAATATTTCAAAGGAAACGGTTATTTCTTTAGATTTTAAAATTTCTGATATCTTCATAGTTTTCACCTATATATCGGGCGGGGACAAGGGGTCCCCGAAAACCGCAAGGTTTTGGGGGTAAAGAGCGCCGCCCATACGTTTATGCTTTCGCCTATATTTTTCTAAAGACGTAATAGGTTTTTTCTTCCTCGGTGCAGCCGTCAAAGCCCTTGCCGCCGCTTGTTTCCAACAGCTCGAACCCTTCTGCCGCCCATATAATATCGTTATGGGAATGGTATTTTTGGGTTTGGGTTTCGCCGTCGCGGGTATATTTGCCCTTTCCGTTTTCGGCAAAAATATCTATATCGAACCGACAAACCCCTTCTTCTGCGTTATATGCACTGCGCCAGATTGCCATATCGTTATCTATTTCGTAAACGTAGCTTTTGCCGTCCAAAATATGCTTATAGCGGTATTCGGTGTTTATATCAAACACAAAAATACCGCCCGATTCTAAATAATTATGCACCAAAACAAAGACCTTTTTAAGGTCTTTGCGGTTTGTTATATAGTTTAAGCAATCGAAAGAGGAATAAACCGCCTGAACGGTTCCGTAAAGCTCAAAATTGCGCATATCCTGACACAACAGCAATGTGTTTTTGCCAAAATTGCGGTCCATTGCAAGGGATAGCATTTCGGAAGAAATGTCAAGCCCCACCATATCGAACCCTTCGTCGGCAAGCAAGGCGCAAATTCCGCCGGTGCCGCAGCCAAGGTCCAAAACCTCTTTTACGGGGACAGCAGACTTTTTAAAGCAGGATTTTACAAAGCTTGCATAGGGGGCATAGGCACTGCCGTTTATGCTGTCGTAAAATTCGGCTATTGTAGAAAAGCTCATTGAGAAATTCTATCCAATACCATAGAATAACCGTCGCTTCCGTAGCGCAATGCACGGTTAACGCGGGTGATGGTTGCGGTGGAAAGATGTGTTTTTTCGGCAATTTCGTTATAGGTGTTGCCTTCTCTAAGCATTTCTGCCGCGGTAAGACGCTTGCTCATTTCGGTAATTTCCGAAATAGTGCAAAGGTCGCTTAAAAAGCGGTATGCTTCGTCAACGGTGCGAACGCTTACCAATGCCGCCGCAAGTTTATCGGTGTTGGCGTCTTTAATTCTGTCTATCATATTAAGACCTCCTAAAATTATTACAAAATTCAAACAAGGGGGTGCATATTCATACATTCCCACTTTAATGTGCTAAACTATTATACAATTATTTCTTTTGTTTTGCAATAGGGTATAATAATTTTTTTGATAAATTTTTCCCTATTTTGCTGTTTTTTTAGGGGCAAAAGGCTTTTTTGCCGAATATTCTGCCATTGGGTGATATTTATGTTTAATTACGATACTTATTCGGTTTTGGGGGATGGGGATTGCAAATATCAGGGCGCAATATCCCCGCCTATATTCCAGACCTCTACTTTTTCCGGCGGTGAATATTCCTATACCCGCCTTTCCAACCCAACCCGCGCCGCATTAGAGCAGGAATGCGCGCTGTTGGAAAAGGGAAAATACGGATTTGCATTCTCTAGCGGGCTTGGGGCAATAAACGCTTTGTTTTCTACCCTTAAAAAGGGTGATAGGGTGGTGGTTACCGACGATATTTACGGCGGAACCTACCGTTTAATTAACCGCATTTATAAAAATTACGGCATAAATTTTGTTTTTGCCGATCTTTGCGACCTTGAAACCGCAAAAAAGGCTATTACCAAGGGCACCGCCCTTGTTTTTGCCGAAACCCCCACCAACCCTATGATGAAGATTGTAGATATTGCCGCCGTTGCAGAAATTACCCACCAAAACGGCGGTATTCTGGCGGTGGATAACACCTTTTTAACCCCTTATTTTCAAAACCCGCTAACCTTGGGGGCAGACGTGGTTGTGCATTCGGCAACCAAATATATTTCCGGCCACCACGACGTATCGGCAGGGATAGCCGTTACCAACGGCAAAAGGCTTGCAAGCAAGCTTGGGCTTGCGTTATCTACCTTGGGCAACGGGCTTTCGCCCTTTGAAAGCTGGCTTGTTCTGCGGGGGCTGCGCACATTGCCAATGCGTATGGAAAAGCATCAGGGAAACGCATATGCCGCGGCGGAATTTCTTAATTCCCACCCAAAAATAGAGCAGGTTATATACCCCGCAATGCCCCAACACGGCGGGCATTTGCTTTGCAAAAGGCAAAGCCGCGGGTTCGGCGGTGTGGTAAGCTTTTATACCAAGGACGAAAAAACCGCCCGAAAAATAATATCGGGCGGTAGGGTTATTAAGTTTGCCGAAAGCTTGGGCGGGTTTAAAAGCCTTGTTACCTACCCCATAACCCAAACCCACGCATCTATTCCCAAGCATATTCGCAACAGAATAGGAATAAACGAAAGGTTAATAAGGCTTTCGGTGGGGTTAGAGAACAAAGAGGATATTATTGCCGATTTGGCAACACTGCTTGCCGATTAACCCTCAGATATGTCGTTTTGCTGTTCCGCAAAGGCAGAGCCAAAGCCGTTTTCGGCGATTTCTAAATTAAAATCAGCCTCGAAATTTCTGTTCCAGGGCCAAAACAGGTTGCTTGCGGTAATATCGTAAAGGTTTTGCTTTTCGGTGGCGGAAACGTAAATACTGCCGTTGTTTATAAGGTCGGCAATCTTGCCTGCAAAAAGGGTAAACTTGTTATAGTTTGCGGTATAATTGCTTTGGGCGGTGTGGGGAAGGTTGCCGAACTTTTTATATGCGGTATCCTTTATATGAGCAAAGGCAACGGCCTTATAAAAGCCTTGGTGGGAAAGGTCGGTTATATGCTTGCTGTTTTTTAAATAGGTAAAACGCGCGGTGGCGTTTGCAATGGCAATACCCGTGGAATTACCAACGGTGTTCCAAGCCGAAAAGCCCAAAATCTGTGCAAGGTCGAGCTTGGCATTTATCATTTCCTGCGCCAAAGCCCCGTAGCCCTCGTAGGCAGAAGCATCGATAACGCAGGTGGGGATATTGTTCTTTAGGTTGTTTTTTAGCTTGGTTATAAGCTTGCTTACGTTAAGCTTGTGGGCGGTGGCGTTGGTGCCGCTTTCGCTGCTGCGGGTAAGCACAAGCAGGTCTATATCGGCGTTTTCTGCCGAAATTGTTCCCCCAACGGCGGCGATATGGCTGTTAACGCAATCGCTTAGGGTGCCGGGGTCGTAGCTGTCGGCAACGTAATCTTTGCCATCGCCAAAATATTGCAGATTAAAGCTTAGCTTGCCGTAAACGGTTGCGGCAATTTGGGCAATGCCCGTTAACCCAAGCTCGTCTGCACCCGAAAACAGCAAGGTGCTTTCGTTACCTGCGGTAAGAATTGTTTGCAGATAGCGTATTTCGTTGGTTTGAATATTAACGTCGGCGGTGGAATCGTCAACGCCTATAAACAATCCGCTTAGGTTGTTGGCGCAAAGGCTGTAAAGCTCTTTTGCAATAACAAGCTTGCGCTCGCGGCTGCGAAGATATTCGGTAACGTAGGGGGCGGAATCCTTGCCGCCAACCTTGCCAAGGGCAATTTCGGTGCCGTCGGCTTTATACATATAGCCGTTTACTATATTTTCTACGGTAAGCTCGTTATCGTAAAGCTGTTTGCGCTCTACCGATGCGAAATTTTCGCGCAGGTAGCTGTACATAGCGTTATCCCACCCGCCGTAGTTTGCGGTGGATGCAAGGCGCATTACCGTATCGAACACAACCAAATGCTTGGTTTTGGAAAGCTCGTTAAGATAATTTATAATATCCTTTTCGGTTTGGGAAAGGGTATATTCCCCAAATTTGCTTTCGCTGTTGGCGATGCTGTCGTCCTTATCGTCGAAAGCCGCTCGGGAGCCAACAAGCCCCCCAGAGAAAAGCATATCTAAAGAAAGCAGGTAATAATCGCCCTCTTGCTGCTTTAACCAATTAAAAATCTTGGCAGGGTCGCCTTGGTCGAAGCTTTCGCCAAGGGTAGAGGAAAGCCATTCCTCGTTTGGCATAACAAGCTCTAACCCCGCAGATTGGGCAAGATATTTTGCGCGGGTATAGTTAACGGGGCGGTTATCCAAGGGAACGTAAACAACCTTAGTGCCGTTAAAATCGTCGGGCTGTTTTAGGGGTGCATCGTCCGTATCCTTTCCGCCGCAGGCAAAAAAGGGCAGAACGAGTGTTATTGCAATAAGAAAAGACAACAGCTTTTTCACGGTGGTACCTCTTTTTTGTGGTTTTTGTTTATTATAGCCGTTTTTTACGGGAATGTCAAATGGGGAAAAAAGAAAGCCCTTTGCAGAGCTTTCTTTATATTTATTAACCTAAGGTGATAACGGGAATCTTGGACCAGTCGTTTCTGCCGATAACGCCGCCGCCGTTACGCAAGGTAACGTTCTTCCAGCCGCCGTTGTTAAAATCCTCTTCGCTGGTGGAGTTAACCGAGAAGGTCAAGCCGAATTCCACGCCTTCCTCGGGGGTGATTTCTAAGGATTCCCAAGCAATAGCAACCTCGTAAACGGTGGTCTGGGTTGCATCGTCGCGGCTGCAGCCTGCCAAGCCTGTAAAATCGGTTCCGCTTTCGTAAAAACAGGTTTCGCCGCTATCGTTCGCCGCAAAGCCGTAGGAGTGAACAACACCCTCGTTGTGTGCGGTCTTGTTGATAACGTGGTCGTAGTTTTCGGCAATATAATCGCCTGCGGGGCTAACCTCGCTTGCCTTAACCTGAATACATTCGTATTTCCACATATCCCCTGCGGTATCGGGGGCGATAGGGCAGAAGTGATAGGGGGATTTGATAACTACCGCAAGATAAACGTAGCTATCGTCGTAGGTCATATAATAGTTACCTAAGGAATAATAGTTGCCTGCATCGAACTGTGCATAGGACCAGTTGGGGCTTTCGGGCTTGATTTCGCCAACGTGGTAAGCTTCCCATTCCTCGGCGTTAAAGCTGCCGTCAACGTTAATAGCGGCAGAAGCCTTTTTAATGGTTACGTCTGCGCCCTCGTAAAGGTGCAAGCCGTGGGGGAACACGGTTTCGGTGCTGCCCTTAAGGTCATTAAGCTTTGCAATATAGGTGCTTTGTGCCTTGTGGGCAAGAATAATAAAGCCGTCCTCGGGGGATTTTGCATCCGCCGCGATTTCGCCAACGTTATAAAATTCGGTCATAACGTATCCAAAATATTCGCCGCTGTAGGTGAACACAGCCATAGCGTAATCTTCCTTAACGTCGTCGGCTTTAATAGTGCCGTAAACGGGGGTGCAAAGGTTAATGGTGCCGTAGCCGATATTATCGTCGATACCGGTAAGCTGAATAGCGTTTGCAGAGGTAGCGCGAACGGCGGTATCTACTGCGCCGATAGAAACGAAGTTAGAGATAAATTCGGGTAATTCTTCTGCTTCGCCGCTTTCTTCAGAGGTGTCTTCGGAAGCATCTTCGGAAACGTCTTCGGAAATATCCTCGGAGGATTCTTCGGAAGCGTCTTCCGAGCTTGCGCCGAAATCTGCAGAGGAATCGTCGGTGGAGGCGGTTTCGCTGCCGCCGCAAGCTGCAAAGGCAAATACAAAGGTCAAAGCCAAAAGTAAAGCTAAAAGTTTCTTCATACTTTTCGTTCTCCTTAACATAATATATAATTATATTACAATATACAAAAGGGCTTGTCAAGGTAGCAATGTTATAGATTTGTAAAAAAAGAACGGGCAAGCCGTTCTTTTTTAACACTTTTTATTCCAATTCAAAGGCGCCGGTGTAAAGGCGGTAATACTGACCCTTTTCGGCAATAAGCTTTTCGTGGTTGCCGCGCTCGATAATTCTGCCCTTATCCAACACCATAATAACGTCGGAATTGCGCACGGTGGAAAGCCTGTGGGCGATAACGAAAACCGTTCTGCCCTGCATAAGGCTGTCCATACCCTTTTGAACGATAGATTCGGTACGGGTATCTATGCTTGACGTCGCCTCGTCAAGAATCATAACAGGCGGGTCTGCCACCGCGGCGCGGGCAATAGCCAAAAGCTGGCGCTGACCTTGGGAAAGACCGCTTCCGTCCCCTTCTAAAACCGTATCGTAGCCGTTTTCGAGCAGGGTTATAAACCCGTGGGCGTTGGCAAGCTTTGCGGCGGCAATGCATTCCTCGTCGGTGGCATCTAATCTGCCGTAACGAATATTATCCATTACCGTGCCCGTAAACAGGTGGGTATCCTGCAAAACCATACCCAACGACCTGCGTAAATCGGCTTTTTTAATTTTGTTAATGTTTATGCCGTCGTACCTTATTTTGCCGTCGGCAATATCATAAAAGCGGTTTATAAGGTTGGTAATTGTGGTTTTGCCTGCGCCCGTTGCCCCAACGAACGCAACCTTTTGCCCCGGCTCGGCATAGAGCGTAACGTCCTGCAATACGGTTTTTTCGGGCACATAGCCGAAATCCACCTCGGTTAACCTTACGTCGCCCCTAAGCAGGGTATAGGTTAAGGTTCCGTCGCCGTGGGGGTGCTTCCAAGCCCAAATGCCCGTGCGCTCTTCGCTTTCGGTAAGGTTGCCGTTTTCGTCGTATTTTGCGTTAACAAGTGTAACGTAGCCGTTGTCGGCTTCGGGCTCTTCGTCTAAAATTTCGAAAATGCGCTTTGCGCCCGCAACCGCCATAATAACGGCGTTAAGCTGCTGTGTTACCTGATTTATAGGGTTGGTAAAGTTTTTGGAAAGCTGTAAGAAGGCCACCAAACCGCCTGCGGATAGGGTTAACAACCCGCCCACGCTGCCGTTGGCGGTTAAAAACACAAGCAAGCCCCCCAGGGTTGCAATAAGAATATACTGCAAATGGCTTAGGTTGTTGGAAACGGGGCCCAGGCTGTTTGCAAAAATGTTTGCCCGCCTTGCGTTGGCGCAAAGCTCGTTATTAAGCTTGGCAAATTCCTCTTTGGTCTTTTTTTCGCGGCAGAAAACCTGCACAACCTTTTGACCGTTTATCATTTCCTCGATATAGCCGTTAAGCGCGCCCACGCTTTTTTGCTGTTGAACGAAATATTTGCCGCTTTTGCCGCCGATGGTTTTTACGGTAAAAATTATTGCCGCAGAAACTATAACAACAAAGGCTGTAAGGGGCAGGCTGGTGGTAAGCATTGCAAAAAACACCGCGATAACCGTACAAAGGGAAGAAAATATATGGGGCAAGCTTTGGGATATCATCATCCGCAAGGTATCGGTATCGTTGGTATAACGGCTCATTGTATCGCCGAAGGAATGGGTATCGAAATATTTTACGGGCAGGGTTTGCATCTTTTTAAACATACTGTTGCGTATGTCTTTTAAAACCGATTGGGAAACCACCGACATAATTCGGTTTTGCCCAAAGGTGGCAAGTGCGCCGAAAATATAAACTATTGCAAGAACAATAATATCCCGTAACAGCGCCGAAAGGTCGGTGCTTTGGGCTTTTAGGGCGGGAACAATGTGCCCGTCCACAAGGGTTTGCAAAAATTTAGACCCGTAAACCCCTGCCAATGCGCTGAATATTATGCAAAAGACAACCGCAACCAACCGCCATTTATATACCGTAAGGTATTTTAAAATACGCTTAACGGTTTTTATATCAAGCTTCTGTCCGGGAACCATTACGCCTCTGCCCGGCCGCATGGGGGGCGCTTGGCGGTGCTGTTCTTTTTCGTGGCTCATTGATCACCGTCTCCTTTCATTTGCGATTGGTAAACCTCGTTATAAATAGTGTTGGTAGCCAAAAGCTCGCTATGGGTGCCTATGCCGTTTATAACGCCGTTATCGATAACTATAATTCTGTCGCATTCCTGCACCGAGGAAATTCGCTGTGCGATAATAAGCTTGGTGGTGCCGGGTATGCTTTCTGCCATAGTTTTACGCAAAATCGCATCGGTTTTGGTATCTACCGCCGAGGTAGAATCGTCAAGAATAAGAATTTTGGGGTTTTTAAGCAACGCTCGGGCAATACAAAGCCTTTGCTTTTGCCCGCCGGAAACGTTGGTGCCCCCTTGCTCTATATAGGTATCGTATTTATCGGGGAAGGTCTGTATAAATTCGTCGGCGCAGGCGGCAATGCAGGCTTGGCGCATTTCCTCGTCGGTGGCGTTTTCGTTGCCCCAACGCAGGTTATCCTTTATCGTGCCTGCAAAAAGCACGTTCTTTTGCAAAACCATTGCCACGCTGTTGCGAAGGGTGTGTATATCGTAATCGCGCACATCTACACCGCCCACCAAAAGGCTGCCCTCGGTAACGTCGTAAAGGCGGGGAATAAGCTGAACCAAGGATGATTTAGAGCTACCCGTACCGCCGATAATGCCAACGGTTTCGCCCGAATTTATTTTTAGGTTAACCTTGTGCAAAACGTTTTTGCCTTGGTGGTAGGCAAAGCAAACGTCCTTAAATTCTATACTGCCGTCGGCAACGTTGGTTACGGGGCTTTCGCCGTTTTTAACGGTGGATTCCTCGTCCAAAACCTCGCAAACACGCTCTGCGCTTGCGCGGGACATGGTAACCGTAACGAATATCATGGAAAGCATCATAAGGCTCATT
>JAFYOG010000097.1 GCA_017560285.1 Clostridia bacterium | reverse complement strand
TCGGTGGCAAGGTATTTAGAGCCCACGGGTTCGCCGGTTTGAATATATGCATCCACCACCGACCGCAGTATCGCCCGCTTGCGTTCGTTAAGCTCCATTTTGTAACCTCCTGCCGTTTTTGTCGTTTTTTAGCACTCTTAAAGCCCGAATGCTAATTACAGCTTTATTATACCCTCTTTTTTGCGGTTGTCAATAGCTTTTGCAAATAAATTTGTGAACTTTTTTAGCATTCTTTGTTAAAGGGTGCTAAACAAAAAAGGGAAGCCTTTGTCAGACTTCCGATTTTTGATTGCGTTATTTTATTCTATTGTATAAGTACCGAAGTAAGCTCTCTTGAGCAACAAGTAATCACGGGCGTCAATCTTGCCGTTGCCGTTAATATCGGCTATTTCTTGGGGGCATTCCAACTTGAAGGTGCCAAAGTATGCTCTCTTAAGCAAGAGATAGTCGCGGGCATCGATTTTACCGTTCATATTAACGTCGCCCTTAAGAAAATCGTTTTCAAATTCGGTAATTTCGCCGGTGCAGTAGATGGTTGCGTCGATATACTTTCTGCAGTATTCGTTACCGCAGCTTTCCTGCACGATTCTGTCCCACATTTCCTGTGTGCCGGGGTATACTACGGATTTTAACGAAGAACAACCGTGGAAAGAGCATTCGCCTGTGTTTTTAACGTTTGCGCCGTTGAATACGATATAGCTGATTTTGGAATCACGGAAGAGGTTATCGGGCAATTTTTTAACGGTTTCGCCAATATAAACGGTGCAGCTGGAATAAAGACCAACGGAGCCGAAAGCAGAGTTCGCGCTTAATAATGCGTTACCGGTGATAGCTGCGTCGGTTGCGTTGTAATAAATCTTTTCCAAGCCGTAAGCATAAGAGAATGCGTGGGTAGTTATGTTTTTAAGAGTGGTGGGGATGGTAAGCTCCTTCATGCTGTCGCAATGGGCAATGGCGTTGATGCCAACGGTGGTAGCGCCCTCGGGAATGTGCAAGGCTGTAAGTCTGGTGGCATACTGGAAAGCGGCTTCCTTAATTTCTTTAAGGTTGTTTCCCAAAAATTCCACGTGGGTAATGCCGGCGGAAACGAACATTTGCTTGGGAATAACGGTTACGTCTTTTCCGAAGGTAACCTTGCAAACTTCACTGCTGGAGCCTGCTTTGCCAAACGCGTAATCGGCGTCTTCCAGTGCAACGGAATTTATGTTAATGGCTTTAAGGTTAACACAGTCTTCAAAAGCATCGGATTCAATGGTTTTAAGGTTCTTGGGCAGGGTGATTTCGGTAAGACCCTTGCATTTTTTGAAAAGGTTCGGACCAAGGCGTTCAAGGCTGTCGGGCAGAACTACGGTTGTCAAAGCATCGCTGCCCTCGAAAACGCCCTTATCGCCGCCGTAGTTAGAGCCTATGTCGGTTAAGCCTTTGGGGAGTGAAACGGAGGTAAGGTTATCGTAGTTGTAAAATGCGCCGGGGGCGGTAATTTTGGTAATGCCCTCGTTAATAATAACGGTGGTGATTTGGTCTTTGTATTCGCTCCATTGAACCGAATCTACAAAGCCTTTACCGCTTATGGTGAGTGTGCCGCTGGCTTCGTCAAACGTCCAGTTTGACAACGCGCCGCAGGCGCCGGATGCCGTTGCGGCAAATGCGTTAAGCATAGATAGGGGGATAAGTGTTGCAAGCAACACAACGGATAAAATTAGGGATACTGTTCTTTTCATTTTTATAACTCCTTTTTCAACTTTTTTATTGTTCTGACTATATAGAGCGTTAAGGTGTTAAATTGGTTTTATAAAAAACGAAAAAAATAAAATTTTTTTCAAAAAATAATTAAGGAAGAAACCTCGTGCGTTTCTTCCTTAATAATATAGCATATAAATCGCCTTATTGCAATAGCAACGGCTGTATTTGCTTTCCTTTTAGGGCAGAATCCAAAGTAAGCTCCAAAAGCGAAAAATCGCAAATTAAAGAGGTAGGCTTATCTAAAGGCGCATCCTGCCCAAAGGGAACGAAATAAATATTCTTCTTTTCCAGCGCCGCGGCAATGTTTTTTAGGTTTGCCCCCAAGCCGTCGTTGGTTGCAAGGGCAATTATAACCGGCTTTAGGTTTCTTAGCTGAGCCTTTACGCACATTGTAACGGTGTTATCGGTAATGCCGTT
>JAFYOG010000017.1 GCA_017560285.1 Clostridia bacterium | reverse complement strand
GTATTGGTTTTTGGTATCATAATCGATTATATCCATTGCAATATCGGGATATACACAGTTGTTAAGATGGTTGTTTTCGTCTAAATCCGAAAGCCGAACCACCCGCATCCCAAGTTCTTGGGGAACGGTTTCGCCGCTTATTGTACGGGGCAGGGGAAGACTTCCGCAATCTAAATTATGTTCGGGGATATTAAAGGGGAAATCCTTCGGCCGCACTATACGGCGGGTATCGTAATTAACTATAACCCATTGGGTGGTGGCGTGGGCAACCTTGGCGCCGTTTTTGTAAAGCTCGAATTCGCGCTCGAAGCTGACGCCGCTTATGCGGTTGTTAAAGGTTTTTATAACTATTTCGTCGTAAGCATAAATGGGCGCGGAAATTTCTATGGCAAGCTTGGTTAACACAAAAACCATATTTACGTTACGCATATCTATATAGGTACAGCCCATATTGTCGCAATCCTCGCGGGCTATTTGCTGCATATACCGTTGCAGTGCGCTGGGCTTTAACGTGCTGTTGGGATAAACGTCAAAGCTTGCGATTTTTATTGTTTTTTCTAACATAATTTCACCTGTTTACTTCTTTTGCAGCTTGGCAAGTGGGTTCATTTCCACCGCTTCCTCAAGCTTTTTGTTGGCAAGATGGGTATATATTTGGGTGGTGGTAAGCTGTTCGTGGCCAAGAATATTTTGCAGGGACAAAATATCTACCCCTTCGCCATCGTTATACATTAAGGTCGCGGCGGTATGGCGCAGCTTGTGCACCGAAATCCCTCTGCCGTCAAGCCCCGCCAGCTTTAAATAATCGTAAACCAAGGTTTGCACCATAGTGCGGGAAATTCTTGTGCGGCGGGAAGATAAAAACAGCGCGTTTTTATCCTTTATGGGCATACCGTATTTGGTTGCGTTAAATTGGCGCACCGCCAAATAATCCTTTAACGCCTGCTTGCAGGCAGAGTTAAGATAAACCACCCGCATTTTGTTGCCCTTGCCGGTTACCACAAGCTTAGATAAATCTGCATCTATATCCGAAAGGTTTATGCCCACAAGCTCGGCAAGACGCATTCCGCAGTTTAAAAACAGGGTAAGAATGCAATAATCCCTTTCGTAATTGGGGGAATCCTTGGGAACGCTTTCCAAAAGAGCAATGCTTTCTTCCAGGGTAAGATATTTGGGTAAGGCGGGCTTTATGTTGGGGCTGTCTATATCCTTGGCAGGGTTTTCTAAAAGCCTGCGGGATTTTACGGTGTGGTATTTATAAAAAGCCTTTATCGCCGAAAGCCTTCTTGCGCGAATACGCACGCCGTTGCCCCTATCCTGCGAAAGATAAAGCATATAGGAATATATTTCGTCGGTGCGTACCGACCCTGCAAGGTCGTAATCCAGCGGGGCAAGGCTAACCGTTGTCATTTCTGCTTGGGCAGGGTCTTTGCCGCTGCGGGAAACGATAATATATCTAAAAAACAAAACCAAATCGTTTATATATTCGCTTACAGTAAGCTTAGAGCAGTTTTGTATAGAGCTTTTATACCCCGCAAAGGTTACCAAAACCTCGGGCAGATTTTGTTGCATAAAAACACCCCCGTTACTGCAATTATACTATCAATATCCCGCCAAATCAATAGAAAACGTCAAATCTTAAAAAATTTTATACAATTCCAAAGCCTTGACAAAGACACGGGAATATAATACAATACTGTTAATAACATAAAAGGAGATTTTTGCTGTGGAATACATTGTAAAAACCAAAACCGATATCGATTTTACCGACGTACCCAAGGCGTTAATTAACAATTATAAATGGACCGAGGGCCACACCCCCAAGGCTTTTGCTCAGCTTATTTACGTTAACGGGGAAGGCTTTGCCTTGCATATAGAGGCAGAGGAGCAAAACCCCACCGCAGTTTACAGCAATTATAACGACCCTGTTTATAAGGACAGCTGCTTGGAATTTTTTGTAAACTTCAACAACGGCGATAAATATATGAACTTCGAAATGAACTCCAACGGCGCGTTCCTTGCGGCAATACGTACCGACCGTAAGAACAAAACCCCCATACACGAGCTTGTAGAGCTTCCCACAGTAAAGGCTGTAAAAACCGAAAGCTCTTGGGGCTTGGACGTGTTCTTCAGCAACGAATTTATCGGTATGCTTTTCGGTAAGGATAATTTTAAATCCGGCGATAGCTTTAAGGGTAATTTCTATAAATGCGGCGACGAAACACCCATTCCTCACTTTGGTATGTGGTCCCCCGTTGATAACGAAACCCCCGATTTCCACCGCCCCGAATTTTTCGGCAACTTTATTATCGAATAATCACAAAACAAAAAGGTTCGCGTTATGCGAACCTTTTTTATATTGGAATAATTGGAAACCCGTTAATTATTCCTTGTTATTTTTTTCCAAAAGCTCCTTAATTTCCTTAAGGGTTTCAAGAGTCTTTTCTTCAACGGTAGGTTCAGCAGGTGCTTCTTCAACTACTTCTTCTGCCGCTTCCTGCTTCTTGCGAGCCTCTGCCTTTTCACGCATCTTCATAAACATGCGGATAACAAGGAACATACAGAAAGCTACGATAAGGAAGTCAAGAATAAGCATAATAAAGTTACCGTAGTTAACGGTTACTGCCGCAATCTCGGTGCCTGCCTCGTCAACGGTTGCGTCATGAAGAACATACTTAAGGTCGCCAATGGATTTGGTGTTGCACAATACGCCAACAAGGGGCATTATAATATCTGCAACAAGGGAAGATACGATTTTACCAAAGGCACCGCCTATGATAACGCCGACAGCCATATCCAAAATGTTACCTTTTGTGATAAAAGCCTTGAAATCAGAAAAGAATTTGCTTTTTTTCATCATTTTTCTCCTATGTAAATTTTATTTTGGAACCGCAAATTGCGGTTCCGTTGTTTTGAAGAACGAAATTAAAGTGCTGCGTTAAGCTTTTCTAAAAGCTCGTCTGCATTTTGTCCGTGGGCACGGCAAGCATCTGCAATGCTTTCCCCGCGGGACATAGGGCATCCAAGGCAATGCATGCCTATTTCCAAAAAGTATTTTGCAAGCTCGGGGTTTGCATCCAAAACGTCGCCTACAAGCATATCTGCGGTAATTTTAGTCATTGTCGTTGCTCCTTTCTTGGGATTTATATTCTTTTTTCTTCTTTTCTTCTAATTCAAAATCCAAGTCGTCTTCGTAAACGGTATCGTCCTCGTCGTCGAACTTAACGTAAATTTCGCTGCTTTTTTGCTTTTTGGGCTTCTTTGCCTTTTTAGCCTTTTCCTTCCGTTTGCGTTGCGGGGTTAGGAAATATCTTGCGGTTTGGGCTATTACAAAATATGCAAAAGCCAAAACCAAGGCTATAACAAGCTTAGAAACCTTAGGTACACCGTAAGCAAAAACGCTGTGCCCTAATTTTGTAAGCATTAAAACCGCTATCAGCCCAAAGGCACCCACGCCGCAAAGATAAAGTATGCGGTTGCCAAAGCGCTTGGTGTTAAAAATACCGCCGTGGCCGCCTATAGAGCAGGCATAAAGAAACAGCATTACGGTAAGGGATATAAGGGTACAGGTGTAGCTTTCGGTAACCGTGCTTACAATAAATAAAAGTATACCGCCCCCAAGGGAATAAAATATGGGGAACATAAAATCGGAAACCTGCGGCTTTGTGCCGTAAAAACGGGAAACATCCCTAATATTCTTCGGCCGTCTTGGCTCTGCCGCAAGGGCAATAGCAAAGGCAAGGTTAAAAATTATACCGCCTATCATAACGTCCTGCACTCTAAGAGGGGGCAGCTCGGCACCGCTTATAACAGAAAGCAAGGCTGCCGTGAACATAATAATTATCGCCGCGGGCAAATAGGAAATAAGCGCGCCAATACGGCGGCAAATGGTTTTTGCGTTAAGAATGCCGTCGGCAATAAGGTTTATACCCTTGCCCAAAAGCATTGTATCGGAGGTTTGCCGTAAGGTATCGCAGGCGCTTTCGGGAACGATAGAAACGTCTGCCCGTTGCATAATGGGAAGCTCGTTTATACGCTCGGCGGTAACTGCGGTAACGCGGTTATCCTTGCGGCGAAGGTCTATAATATTAAGCCATTCGTTATCGTCGATATCTAAAAACAGCTTATATTCGGGTGCGTTAACCGTAAACAAATCCTTATCGCAGGTGCGAATTTGGGTTGCGGTAATAATTTGCGATTCGTCGGTTATAATACCCGCGCTTTTTGCAGAATTAAGTGCGGTATAATAAGCATCGTTGGAATTTAATATGGTTTCTATCCCCGCGCCGTCGCAACGGTAAACCGATTCCGCCACGCCGGGGTCAAGCTCGCCCGAAAAAGAAACGAAGCCCTTAAAAATAAGCCGTTCCTCTACGTCCAAATCCCGCAGACTGCCTGCGCTCGTTTCGCCCACTGCCACCGCAAGCAAAAAGCTGTTGGTGCGGGCGTAATCCTCCAGCGCGGTAAGAATCTTTTTTCTTGTAAAATCGCTTAGCCTATAATCACTGCCGTCAAGGGTATATCCTGCACAGCGGGATAATATATTTTCGGGGGAACCACGAACAATAACGGTGTTTTTGCCGTTATGTAAAGCCAAAAGACGGCTTATATCGCCCGATAAGGTGTATTCCGCATCAAGACGTATGTATTGGTCGTTTATAGGGCCTATGGTTTTGCCCCATTCGCCGAAATATTCTATAATAGCGTCGTCCAAGGGCAAGCCCTTATATTCGGGCAGACCGCGGCGCTGTTTGCGCTCGGCGGCAGTAATCTGCCTTGCATCCGAGCAAACAAGCAACAGCTTTAAAAGCTCTATTGCGTTCTCGTCGGGGCGTTTTTCTCTGTCGTAGCTGCGGCAGGAAAAATACAAGCCCGTAAGGTTAATTCTTTTGGGGGGGAACGCCAGGTTTTTTCCGCAGGCGATAGTGTTAACCTTCGCCAGCGTTTGAATACCGTTATAATTCTTAACAACCATACCGTCGTCAAGCATTTTCTTTGCGCCAAAGCCCAAAACCGTTGCACACAGCGATATCATACTGTCGCACAGCGAGCTTGCGCCCATTGCAAGGGCACAAACGAACCATTGGGTAATATCTGCCCCCGCCAAAATTGCAACGGCGGCAAGGGCAAAGCAGGCAACCACAGATAAAATAGATATAAATCTGCAAAGGTTGTTAACGTATTTTAAAATGTCGGGGGTAAGGGAATCTCTATCCGATTTTAAACGGCGCACAAGGGTATCCTTACCTATGCGGCAAACCAACGCGCTGCAATGGCCCGAGGTTATAATACTGCCTGCATAAAGCATATTTCCGCAAAGGGTATCGATTTCGTTGGGGATAAATCGGCTGTCCTTGGCAACGCTGTGCTTTGCGCCGCCCACGTGGGTTTCAAGCACCGAAAGCCCAAAATCGTCTACCAAACGGCAATCGGCGGGAACCATAGAGCCCTCGTCCAAAACAACCAAATCGCCGGGCACAAGGGTACGGCTGTCGATAACGGATTCAACACCGTTGCGAACCACCTTTGCCTTTAGCGAGGAATATTTTTTTGGCAACCGCATTGCCACGCTTCCCCTAAATTCCGCAAAGGCGTTAAGAAAGAAGATAATACCTATAATTATTGCAAGAATAAGATAGGTTAATTCCTGCGGCTTAAACAAATACATAAGCACCGAGCAAAGAATTAAAAACAGGGAAATAAGCCCCTTTGCTTGGTTTTTCACGCTGTCTAAAAACGAAAGCTTAAATTCGCTGTTAATATTGTTTGCGCCGAAAAGCCTGCGGGCTTTTTTTACCTCTTTATCGGTTTTGCCTGCAATAAGGTCGGTTTCCAACGCCTCGGCAACCTCAAAGGGGTGCATTTCCTCGGGGGAAAATACGCTGTCCTCTTGGTCGCCGGAAGCGGGCTTTATTTTTAAATTGTCTTTTTCGTTTAATGCCATAACAGCATACTCCGTACTTCGACTTTAATTACTTTAAATTATAACGCTTTTACCGTAACCTCGCCCTTTTCGGCGGTGGCATAAAGGGCGGTAACGGGGTTTTGATAGTTGGCAACGATAATGCTTGCCAATTTGTCCTCTACCTCGGTCTGAATAAGCCTGCGCAGGTTTCTTGCGCCGTATTTTTCCGAAAATCCCTTTTTCGAAAGGTGGTCAACAAGCTCTTCGCCGTAGCTAAAGCTTATGCCCTTTTCGGTAAGCACCTTTTGCAAATCGCCAAGCATAATACGGCAAATGGCTTTAAAGTTATCTTTATTAAGACGGTTAAACACCACGATTTCGTCCACGCGGTTAATAAATTCGGGGCGAAGGAATCCCTCCAACGCCTTCATAACCCTTGCGCGGTCGTTTTCGGCGGCGCTTTCGCCAAAGCCTGCAATGCTTGCGCTTTCGTTACTGCCTGCGTTGGTGGTCATAATAATAACGGTGTTTTCAAAATTTACCTCTTTGCCGTGGGCATCGGTAATTCTGCCGTCATCTAATATCTGCAAAAGAATGTTCATTACGTCGGGGTGTGCCTTTTCGATTTCGTCAAACAGCACCACGGTGTAAGGCTTGCGGCGGATTTTTTCGGTAAGCTGTCCCGCATCGTCATAACCAACGTAACCGGGGGGCGACCCGATTATGCGCGAAACCGAATGCTTTTCCATAAATTCGCTCATATCCAAGCGAATAAGCGATTCCGGCGAATCGAACAAATAATCTGCCAAAACCTTAACAAGCTCGGTTTTGCCCACGCCGGTGCTGCCCGCAAATATAAAGGAAACAGGCTTCTTTTTGTAGGAAATACCCGCACGGGAGCGCTTTATTGCCCTTGCCACCGTTTCTACGGCGGTATCCTGACCTATAATACGTTCCTTTACGGCGGCTTCCAACCGTTCTATTTTAACAAATTCGTTTTCGCTTATATTGGTGGCGGGTATGCCCGTCCAAACCTCTATAACCCTTGCAAGGTCGTTATCGGTAAGCTTTAAACCATCACGCTCTAAGGATAGCTCGTTAAACCTTGCCTCGCTGTTAAGCAACGCGGTTTTTATATCCGCAATACGCTTATAATCCTCTTCCTCGCGGGTTTCCTTGGCTTCCAGCGCCGATAATTCGTCCCGATTCTTTTTAATTTCGGCTTCTAAAACCCCAAGCTCGTTTATTACCCTTGAATGCATTGCCATATGGGAGCAAGCCTCGTCCATAAGGTCAATAGCCTTATCGGGCAGGAACCTATCGGTAATATAGCGCTCGGAAAGGGTAACCATTCTTCTTACCAAATAATCGGGAATGGTTATGCCGTGGTGAAGCTCGTAATATTTTTTAATGCCCATAAGGATTTTTACGCTGTCCTCTACCGAGGGCTCGCCTATCATAACAGGCTGGAACCTGCGCTCCAAGGCGGCGTCCTTTTCGATATATTGGCGGTATTCCTTAAGGGTGGTTGCGCCTATAAGCTGAATTTCCCCGCGGGATAAGGCGGGCTTAAGAATGTTGGCGGCGTTCATACCGCCCTCGGCGTTGCCCGCGCCCACGATAGAATGAACCTCGTCGATAACCAAAACCGCGTTGCCCGCTTTTTTGGTTTCTTCTATCAGACCGCGCATACGGTTTTCGAACTGACCTCTAAACTGTGTGCCCGCTACGATAGCAGTCATATCCACAAGGTAAATTTCCTTGTTCTTTAATTTATAGGGAACTTCCCCTGCAACGATTTTTTGCGCCAAGGCCTCTGCCACGGCGGTTTTACCAACGCCGGGCTCGCCTATAAGGCAGGGGTTGTTTTTTTGCCGTCTTGTTAAAATCTGAATAACCCGCTCGAGCTCGTTTTCTCTGCCGATAACGTTATCTAATTTTCCCTCGCGGGCGCGCTTGGTAAGGCAAATGCAAAAATCGTTAAGATAGCTTGCCCCCCGTCTGCCCTTGGGCTTTTGCTGTTTTTCCTTTTCGCCGTTTGGCTGTTCGGGGTTAATTTCCATGGGCTGCATACCGCCAAAGAACGCGCTTGGGTCTATAGAGGGAGCTCTGCCCTCGTCGTCATCGCCGTTATCCATAGGCATAAGACCGCCCATCATACCGTCGCTGATGGCTTCCAATTCCTCGGGGCTTATATTCATTTGGTTAATTATATCGTCAATAGGCTTTATACCAAGCTCTTGGGCGCATTTAATGCAATAGCCCTCGCTTGTAATTTTCCCCGCAACGTTCTTCTGCACAAAAACTATGGCAGGGCGGACGTTGCATCGGGAGCATCGTTTTAATTCCATAAAGAAGCTACACCTCGTTATTTGTGAAACAGTTCTAACTTATATTTACCCTTAAAGTCCTTAAAATAATACATTAAAAACGAGAAAATCATACAGGTAAGCATAAATACTGCGATAATTACGTTAAATATATGGTTGTGGCGAACCAAAATTTTTGTAAAAGCACAAAGGAACAACAAAACCGTTGCCACCTTTCCGTACCAGCTGGATGCAACCACAACGTTCTTGGTCTTGGCAATAAGCACCGCCGCCAAAAGCATTGCAATTTCTTTAACAAACATAGGTATAGCCACCAAAAGGAATATGGGGTCCTCTATGCTAAAGCAAACTGCCGCGGTAAACTGCATACATTTATCTGCCAACGGGTCTAAAATTTTGCCCACGTCGGTTATCCAATTATTGCGGCGGGCAAGGTAACCGTCCAATGCATCGGTAAGCCAAGCGGCTACGTAAATAACGGCAGAAATCCAAGCGCGGTAGTTAAAATATGTAAATATAAAAGCGGGAATCATAAACAACCTAATGGTTGATAATATATTTGGAATTTGCTTTTTCATAATTTAACCTCATATAAAGAAGGAAAAGATATTAATGTTTCTGAACATATTAAACAGCAGCGTGCCGTCGGGGTTAAGGTCGGATATCCAACCAACGCCCAAATAATCTGCGTTTTTAATAAGAGTGTTCATAATAAAGCAGAACAGCGCCACCCTTATTATCGCCAAAATAACCCCTAAAATTACACCCAACAGGGTATTGCAGGTGTTTAGCACGGGCAGCTTGCATATTTTTGTAATAATATAGCTTGCAACCGATAACAAAATCCGTGTGCCGAAGAACAGAATTATAACCGCCAACAGCTTGGTTATAAGGTCTGCAATAGGGTTGGCAAGCTTTTTTGCCAATGCGCTTTTTGCGGTTTCCTCGGCGGAATTTTCTTGCTGGGAATACCAATCCTTAAGCTCTTGGTTATCGGTACCCGAAATGTTAACGAAGTTATTAAATTCTTCGCTTTCGCCGTTTATAAGCTCGCCCATATCCATAGAATTATCAAGCATTATATCCGAAATAAATTCTTCGGTTGCGCTTTCTATACCCTTGCCTATGCCGGTGCCCTTAAGAGCGCCTGCCAAGGGGGAGGTGAACATACAGGTAACGGCAACGGCAATAATAAACGCCGCCGCGCCGATAGCGGTTTTTACAAAACCGTTTTTTGCCCCCAAAAATATGGAAACACCTATAATTAATGCAATTATAATATCAAGCAGCCAAGTCATTGTTCGTCCTCCTTAATGGGCTCGGGCCCAAAATATTCAGCTTGGTTTTCGGATAAAAGTATGGGCTTTTGGTTATAGGAAAGCAACGAGGAATAGGATGTTAAAACCGTGTGGGATTTAATTTCTCCGCTTTCTGTATTGCATTCCGCAAGCACGCCGGGATAAAGCACGTAAAGCGTGTTGCCGGTTATCATTGCATCCGAAATACCTTGGTTAAAGGTGGTGCTGTATTTTACACTGCCGTCAAGGTTATATACCGCAACCTCGGTACCGCCGGAAAGCCCTTCCATACGGTAGGTAACCAACGCTTTGTCGCCGAATATTCTGCCCGAAAGCAGTTCCTTTTCGGCAAAATCTATTTCGCCTATAATTTTATCGGTGTTATCAAACATTCGCATTTTATCGCTTGTCATAAGGCAATAGCCGTTTGCTGTATACCAAACGCCAAGAGGAATTTCGCCAACGAAGGTTTGGGTAAATTGGGCGTTTTCGGTGTTGGATTTACCTCTTGTAACCAAGGTAACGATGTTGCCCCCCTGCGAATAATGTGATGCGGTAACAAAATCGATACCGTTATCGGCAAGGTCAACAAAATCCATATATTTATCGCCTGTTGCGCTGGAGAATATAACCCTAAACTGCTTATCGTAAATATACAAAGCGCTTCGGTAGCCTTTTGCCGAGGAAATAATGGCAAAATTGCCGTTTTTCGCCGCAGAAAGCCAATATATGGGGTATTGAAAATGCCCTTCCTCGAAATTGTCAACTCTGCCCACGGTGTTATAAATTCTTAATTCCTTGCCCCCCAAATCGTAACAGAACAGGTTGTTGCCGTTTTCGGTTATTTTTGGGTGGTTGGTAGAGAAAATTTGGGAATATATAATTTCGCCGTCCCAGCGGTTTATGGTAAGCCCGCTTTCGTTAAGCACCGCAAGGTTGCCCTTAAACATAATTCCGCGGTTGCCGCTGCTTCCGTCAAACTGAATTAAGGTGCCGGGGGGTGCCTCGTTATCGTTAGAAAAGTTAATGTATTTAAGCATATATCTAAAATGCTCTATAGATATTTCGTCGCTGTGGAAGGAAAGGGAATAAACCGCAAAAACCACCACAAGAACAATACAAATATACCGCACCAACGCAGTACGTCTTGCCAATTTTGTATAATGGCTGTTTACCGTTGGTGTTTCTTTTTTCTTTTTACGCTTTTCGCGCAGTGCAGAAAACGCTCCCATGGCGGCTCCTTTCCTTAATTTATATTAATAAAATACCTTGTTTAACGCCAGCCCTTTTGCGGGGGCGGTGGTGCCTGCAAGGGCACGGTTTTTAGATTTTATAATCTCTTTTATGGGGGGCATTTCGGTTCCGCTTGCCATTTCGGCAACGGTGCCCACCATAATTCTTACCATATTATATAAGAACCCGTCTGCCGCTACGGTAAAAATAACCTTATCGCCATCGCGGCGGCAGTTAAAATATTTTATCTCCCGAACGGTATCCACAATCTTAGACCCCGCCGCCATAAAAGCCGCAAAATCCTGCTTGCCTACAAATTCCCCACAAAGGTCGTTTGCCAAAGCTTCGTCTATACGGCGGTGAAATTCCCAAGCGGTTTCGGCACAGAAAGGGTCGTTAATACGGCTGTTATGTATTGTATAAACGTATTCCTTGCCCTTTGC
>JAFYOG010000096.1 GCA_017560285.1 Clostridia bacterium | reverse complement strand
GTATGTCTACCGCGGATGCGGATATATTCGTTATCTGCCAATTTTACGGGTGCGTTTTCGAAAAGGATATTTTTCTCCATAAAAAACAAACTATTCTCCTGTTATTTATACTATAGGAGAATAGTTTATATTTATTAACATATATCGTTTATTGTTTTAACTTTTTGTAAACTTCGCAAACCGCTATGGGGCAAACCGAAAGCGAAATGCAAACAGCCCATTCGGTTAAGGTTAGGGCGGTTACGCCAAACAAATTTGCGGCGGCGGGGATAATAATTACCGATGACTGAAGCGCAAAGCACAGCCCGAAGGCAAGCCACACAAAGGGGTTTGGCTTTGCATCGCCGGAGAAAATGCTTTTTTCGGTACGCATATTAAAGGAATGAAAAAGCTGGGATACCGCCAACACCAAAAAGCACATTGTTCTGCCCACGGTAAAGCCACGCAGGTTATTGCCGATAACAAAGGCGGATATGGCTAAGCTGCCGATAAGAATGCCCTCGAAGGCGATGCGGAATATTCTGTGGGCGGAAAACAGCGGTGCGTTGGGTTTTATGGGGTGGCGCTCCATTAGGCTGTCGGATGCTTTTTCCAGCCCTAAGGCAATGGCGGGCAAGGAATCGGTGGTTAGGTTTACCCACAAAAGCTGGATTGCGGATAACGGGCTTGGCAAGGAAACGATTATTGCAAAAAACACGGTGAACAGCTCGCCGATATTGCAGGAAAGCAAAAAGTGTACCGCGCGGCGGATGTTTTCGTATATGCCCCTGCCCTCTCGCACTGCCGAAACCACGGTGGAAAAATTATCGTCGGTTAAGATCATATCTGCCGATTCCTTTGCCACCTCGGTGCCGCTTATGCCCATTGCACAGCCTATATCTGCTTTTTTTAGTGCGGGGGCATCGTTTACGCCGTCCCCTGTCATTGCCACAACGTAGCCCTTTTGCTTTAGTGCAGAAACTATGCGAAGCTTAAAGGATGGGGTTACGCGGGCGAAAACGTTGCATTTTTCGGCTATTTTTAAGAATTCCCTATCGTTAAGCCCGTTTAGCTCCTTTTCGGTATAAACCAAGCCGTTTTTATCGGTTATGCCAAGCTTTATTGCGATGGCGCGGGCGGTATCTTTATGGTCGCCGGTTATCATTATGGTTCTTATACCCGCTTTTTTGCAGACCTTTATAGCTTCCGCCGCCTCTGGGCGGGGCGGGTCGGATATACCGCAGAGCCCTAAAAATTCGAACCTGCCCTTTAGGGGGTTATGGGGCAGTTGATTGGTGCGGTATTTGGCAAAGCCCATTACCCGCAGGGCTTCGGATGCATAAAGTTGGGTTTGGGCGGTAATTTCGTCTTTGTTCTGCGGGCAATAGGCGGATATTATATCCGGTGCGCCCTTTATATATACGGTATAGCCCTCGTTATCTTTATTAACCGTAACCATATATTTTTTTACCGAATCGAAGGGGATTTCGTCTACCCTTGGATAAAGGCTTCGGTAGTGCTGAAAATCGGAAACGTAATCGGTTAGCGCAAGCTCTGTGGGGGAAGAATCGTTATTGCAAAGGGCAAAGGCTTTTATAAGCTCCTCTTTGTTGCCGTAAATTTGCGTTACTGCCATTTTGTTGCAGGTGAGCGTGCCCGTTTTATCAGAGCAGATTATTTGGGCACAGCCTAAGGTTTCTACCGCAGGCAGGCGTTTTACAACCGCACGGCGGCGCGCCATGGTTTGCACCCCTGCCGAAAGCACCACCGTTACGATAGCAGGTAACCCTTCGGGTATGGCGGCAACCGAAAGCGATACCGAGGTAACGAACATTTCGCCCACTGCCATGCCCTTTAGCAACGAAAACACAAACAGCCCAAGGCAGATAAATATGGTTAGGTTACCCAGCGCAAGGCTTAGCTTTGCAAGCCGCTTTTGCAGGGGTGTTTGCTCGGAATCGGCGGTTAGCATATTTGCTATTTCGCCCACGCAGGTTTCCATTCCCGTTTTTACCGCAACGGCGGTGGCTCTGCCCGAAATAACGTGGGATGAGGTAAACACCGAATTGGCTATTTCAGATATAGGGGCATTGCCCTGAACGCCGGATTTGTGGTTTTTATGTACCCCTGCAGATTCGCCCGTTAGGGCAGATTCATCCACCAAAAGCCGGTTAGAGCTTAATAATCTTGCATCGCAGGGGACTATATCCCCTTTTTCTAACAAAAACACGTCGCCAACGGTTAAATCCTCGCTGGGGATGCGCTTTGGTCTGCCGTCGCGGATAACCGTGGTTTCGGGGGAGGACATTCTTTTTAACGCCTCTAACGCCCTTTCGGCGCGGTTTTCCTGTATAACCGCAATAACCGCGTTTGCCATTACTATTATAAGTATTATTAGGGGGTCGGCAAAGCCATCGCCTGTTATTATTGCGGTGGCAAAGGATATTGCCGCGGCGATAAGCAAAACTATTGTCATTCTATCGAGCAACGCGGCAAAAAATTTGGCGATAAAGCCTTTTTTGTTTGGAGCAGACAAACGGTTTTTGCCGTTTTGTGCCAGCCGTTGCTCTGCCTGCGGGGAGGTTAAGCCCTTTTCGGTTGTTTCTAATTGAAAAAGTAAATCCTTTAGATTGCCGTGATACCACATATATCATACCATCCTTTCGATTTCGTTACGGCATTTAAACAGCAGAAACAGGTTTGGAAACATCATTAACGCGTTAAGTATATCGGCAAGCTCCCATAAAGCGGTGTTGGAAACAAACCCGCCGAGCAGGGTTACCGCGGCAAAAATAACGCGGTAGGCTATGCTTGGGATTTTTGGTGATTTAAACATATAGGCTATACAGCATTCGCCGTAATAGCACCAGCTTATTACCGATGCAAAGGCGAATACCGATATAAGGGTTCCGAACAGATAAATACCCATATTGCCGAAGGTGGACAAAAACATTGCGGGAACCGAATTGCTGTTTGAGGAAAGCAGGCACAGTGCGGTAGCGGTGGAAATGATAAAGGTATCGAAAAAAATCTCGAATATGCCCCATTCGCCTTGTACCGCAGGGCTTGTATTCCCCGTTGCGTGGGCAAGGGGAGATGAGCCCATGCCTGCTTCGTTGGAAAACAGACTTCGGGCAAAGCCCTCGCGGATAACCTGTGCAAGCACTGCCCCCGAAAAGCCGCCGCTTATTGCCCTAAAGCCAAAGGCTTGGCTGAACACCGCGCTTATTGCACTGCCCAAATTTTTAAAGTTTAATATAATTATACAAAGGGCGCACAGTAAATATACCGCCGAAAATGCAGGAACTATAAAACTGTTTATTGCGGCAATACGCTTTCTGCCCCCAAAAAGGGCAATGCCTATGATTATTAGGCACAACAGCGCCGAAAAAAGCTTTGAAGCCCCTATGCTTTCGAAAAAATCGTACATAACGCCGGTTTGGGTAAGGTTCCCCGTAAAAAAGGAAACCGCAAGACACAGCAAGCAAAACAGCAGTGCGGTTTTTTTGTACCCCATTTCCCCAAGGCGGAATGGGGCGCCCCCAAAGCGACCTTGCTTTGTTAGGGTGCGGCGGTTTAGGGCTATTCTTACCTCGGCGTATTTTAGACCCATACCGAAAAACGAGCATACCCACATCCAGAAAATACTGCCTGCGCCCCCCGAAGAAACCGCATAGCCCATTCCCACGATACTGCCTATTCCCACAGTGCCCCCCAAGGCGGTTGCCACGGCGGCAAAGGGCGAAATTTCGCCGTTGCCCTTTTGCTTTAAAGAGCCCAAGGTATGGGTTATTGTTTTTTTGATTGCGCTTTTGCGGTAAAAGCCGCTTTTTAGGGTGAAATATACCCCCAAGGAAAGAAGCAACCCAAGGGTTGGCGTACCCCAAATTATGTTTTTTAATTGGCTAAGGATTTTTAACGCCTCCATTGACATTTTTTGCTTTATGTGTTAAGGTAAATATATATTTGTGAAAGGTTTGGTGAATGCCGTGGCAGAAACCTATTTCAAGAAAAAATTTAAAGGCTACGATCCCGAAGCTGTTGACAGCTTTATAGTTTCGTTAAGCGATACCTATGAAAGCAACGTAAAAAATTACGAAGCACAGCTGCGCGAATCCCAAGCGGAAAACGGCAGATTGCGGGATGAAATTGCCGAGCTGCGCGAGCTTATAGAGGAAACCGCAAGAGCCCACGAAGCCGAGCTTGCCAAAAAGCAGGAAGAATACGAGGCGCTTTATGCGGAAATAGGCGAAAAAATGGTGGTAGCAGACAACCGCGCCGCAGAGATTATTCGCAATGCGGAAAAGGAAGCTGAATTTATTACCATCCAAGCTAAGGAAGACGTTGAAAGAGATGCAAAGAACATTCGCGCCCGCGCGGAAGACGATGCAAAGGCTCTTATTGACGAAACCCGCCGTAAGTGCGACGATATTTCTGCCGCCGCAGAGGAGTTCCGCATTAAGCAGGAAGAAATGAACCGAAGCGTTATGGAAACCGAAAGACGGTTCGGCGATGCTTTATCTAAGCTTCGCGAGGGTATAGGTAATGGAAATTAAGCAAGCGGCAAAGGATTTTTTTGTCAACCAAGATATACGAAGCCAAGCTATAGCCGATTTGGCAGAGATTATAGAAATTCCCTCGGTTGCATCGGCGGCAGAGGGGATATACCCTTATGGCAAGGAATGCGCAAAAGCTATTGATAAAGCTGCCGAGCTTGCCCAAAAATACGGGTTTGCTACCGAAAACCACGATTACCATTGTATGAGCGTTCTTTTTGGCGAAGGCGAGGAAGAAATCGGCATTGTTTGCCATTTGGACGTTGTGCCCGCAGGGGACGGCTGGAGCGTTGACCCTTATAAGCTTACGGTTTTGGATAATATTTTAATGGGCAGAGGCACCCACGACGATAAAGGCCCCTTTATTCAGGCTTTATATACGTTGCGGTTTTTTAAGGAAAACAACATTAAGCTACCCTTTAGGGTTAGGTTGATTTTAGGCAGCGACGAAGAAGTGGGCAGCAGCGATTTGGATTATTTCGTTAAGGTAAGAAAGCCCCCCATGTTCTCGTTTACCCCCGATTCTGAATTCCCCGTTTGCATAGGCGAAAAGGGTATTCTTGCCGCAGAGGTGCAGTTTGGCGATTTGCCCGAAAATATTTTGGAATTACAGGGTGGTACGGTTACCAACGCGGTTGCCGGCAAGGCTTATGCGGTGGTTAAAACCGAAAAAGCTCTTTTGCCTGCCGAAAATATTTTTGTTTTTGACTGCGATAAGGGTGTTAAAATAGAAGCGGTTGGCAAAGCCTGCCACGCCGCCATGCCCGAAAACGGAAAAAGCGCTATTTCGATGCTGTTGGGATATTTGATAGATAACGGTATTTTGCCCCAAGAAAGCTATTTTGGCTTTTTGCGTACTGCCACCGAGGAATACCTTGGTAACAGCCTTGGGATTGCCGCAAGCAATGCGGATTTTGGTTACCTTACCTGCGTTGGCGGTGTTATAGAGGTTAGAAACGGCAAGGTAGTAATGCACTTTAACATTAGATACCTGCCCGATGACGATTACCGCGTTATTATGGCAAATATACAAAAATCGGTTGAACCCTTTGGCGGAAAAGCCGTTGTTGCAGAGCAATCTAACGGTTATTTCGTTTCTGCCGACGATAATAAGATAAAGGCGCTTACCGATGCCTGCGAAAGCGTTTTGGGCATTGAATGCAAGCCTTATACAATGGGGGGCGGTACCTATGCAAGGTGGTTGCCCAACACCGTGGCTTTCGGCAGTGCTATCGAAGCCGAACGGAATTATTTGGGCAGCGAAAGAGGCAATGCCCACCAGCGCGACGAATATATATCTGTTAAAGAGCTGTTTGCAGGTATGGAAATTTATTCGCAGGCGTTGGCTAACCTTGCGGAGTTATTTTAAGCTCTGTTTCTTTTGCAATATCAAGCTTTAACGTGGCGTTTGCATATAATGTGCAAACGCCTTTTATTTCGTCGGTTACAAAGCGGGTGGTGCATTCCAAAACCTGACCGTTATATTCCTTTAAACGGTGGTTAAGCTCGGTTTCTGCATATTTTTTGGCGGTATCGGGGGTTATGCGAACCTGCTTTAGGCTGTATTGTGAATAGGTGGTTTTGGTTTTTCTTAAGGGGATATCTATAAACCCAAAAAGCTTTATATTATCGGTTACCGAAAAGGCATCGAAATAGGCATAATCGGTAGGCTCTTCTATAAACAGCGGAATTTTTTTGCCCAGCAGGCTGTAAAAGGTTTTGGTTTGGGTTTTTCCGCTGTAATTTTTTACGGTGCGGTTTAGGGGGATTTCGATTTTAAGCTCTTGCTTTACCGCGGCGTAAACCATGCCCCTTGCGTGGGTGGGGCGAACGCTTCCGTATTTGCCCTCGATAAAGGAATTTATTAAAAGCTGTCCCTTGCAGACCACGTCCCCCACGTTTACCTCGGGGAAGCCCTCGGCGGCGTCTATATCTAAAATAACGCCGTCGTAGGCGGCAATTACGTTATAATAGCCGTTTTTATCTACTATGCTTGGGGTTGGAATACGCTCTAAAACCGATACTATTACGTGGTTACCCCGAATTCCTATTGCCGCAGAGGAAAGAATATTGTGGTTTAACAGCAGCTTGTTTTCTGCACTGCCGGTATTTATGGCGGGGATAAAGCCTCCCACCGAAATATTGCAGTCTGCAAGGGCTTGCTCTATTTCGGCAACCGAAACGTTTATATTACCGCTGATTTCGATTTTCCATACGAAAAGCTGTGCGTAAAACAACAAAAACAGGCCGAAAGCCATACCGAAAATTAATCCGTAACGGCGGCGGTATTTTGAAAACACAAAGGGCAGACCCTTTTTTGATATTATTTTTATGGGGATATGGGCGGAAAGCGCCTGATTTATTATTTTATCGGCGGTAAAGACAGATACGGAAAAGGTTATATCGTTTTCGGTATGCGTTACACCCCAAAAGCCAAGCTTTTGATATGAGAGCAGGTTGGCAAGGCGGGGGAAGGATTTTTTATCGGTTTTTAATTTGTATTCGCCGAAAACAAGATGCACTATTTTATAGAAATTCAATGCCGTTTATTCTCCCTTCCACCGCTACGCGCTCGTCGCTTAGGTGTTGTAGGTTAAGGTTGCTGCCGCTTATTTTAATTTGGTTTTCTGCCGAGCGTAATATTACGCATTCGTCGCTGTATAATTCTATGCGGCAATAGCCCTCGGCAAGCACTAATTCCCTGCCCCTTATTTCCACAAACACCTGACGGGGCCGTGTTATTATTTGCTGTATTTTTTGGTTAATGCTGTTGATTAATTTCATAAATTCACCCACCGCTTAAATATACTCCTGTTGGAGTGATTTTATGAAAATAAAAAAGACGGCGTTGGCTGTAACCGATATTTGTGCCGTTGCGTTATTTGTTTATTTGTTGGCGTTCCCAAAGATTGCGGCAGAGCCCACACGGCAGGCCCTTGAATTTTGCTTTAACACCCTTATACCCGCTTTGTTTGTTTATATGGTGCTGGCAAAAACGGTTGTTTCGTTGCCGGTTACCGATAAATTAACAAGGATATTGGGCATAGAGACCTTTGCTCTGTTAATAGGCACACTATGCGGTTGCCCCGTTGGCGCAAAAAACGCGGTAAGCCTTTTTGAAAGTGGGCGGATTAGCAAAAGGCAGGCGGAATATTTATGCAGCTTTACAAACAACGCGGGGGTTTCTTTTGTGGTTGGATTTGTAGGGGGCGAGCTTTTTGGCGATATACGTATTGGGATTAAATTATTAATATTTCAGCTTGTTTCGGCGGTTGTTACCGCGGCTGTTATGCGCAGGATTATGTTTAAAAAGGAAAAAATGCCGCCGCCTTTGCCAAGAAGAACGGCAAAAACGGGGCTTAAGGAAGCAATTTCGGACAGCGCAACCACCATGATAAACCTTTGCGCCTGCGCGGTGTTTTTTATGGTAGCGGGGGGCGCGATAACGCGGATTTTTAATTTGCCGAATTTTTGGGACAGCATATTAAAATCGGTTTTGGAATTTTCCTCGGGCTGTGCCGCCGCCGCAAGGTTGGGTAAGGCATCGTTGCCCATAGCCGCCTTTGCCATAGGTCAAACGGGGCTTTCGGTGGCGATGCAGGTTAAAAGCGTGGTGGGAAACAAGCTTTCGTTAAAGCCGTATTTTATGGGAAAAGGGATATTTTGCGCGGTTATGACGGGGTTGGCAATTTTTTGCGGTTGACAAAAGGGCGCAATAGTAGTATATTAAAGAAGAAGTCGAAAAAAGGAGTTTTTTGGTTATGAAGCGCAAGCAAGACGATATCGAACGCATTTGTGCCCACTGCGAGCAGGCGATTGTAGTTAAGGAATCGGATATTTGTATTTGCAAGCTTATCGGCGCGGTTAGCGCAACCGATAATTGCAGACATTTTAAGTTGGATTTGCTTAAACTTGCCCCCGTACCCAAGCCTATGCCCGACGAAGATACTATTTTTATGTAATTAATTTTAGAAAATAGAAAAAAAGTATTGACAAATAACAATATCCGTGTATAATAAATCTTGCGCGTTTGTGAAGCCCTCTTGTGCAAACCGCAAAAATGGAATATGCAGCTGTGGCGGAACTGGCAGACGCGCACGTTTGAGGGGCGTGTGGGTAACCGTATGGGTTCAAGTCCCATCAGCTGCACCAGAAACAAAAAGACACCATTAGGTGTCTTTTTTGTTTCTGTTCCGAGGGGGACTTGAAGGGCATATAAAAAACAGTTCGGGGAACTGTTTTTTATGCCACGGGTTTTCGAGCGTTGCGGCGAGAGCATTATGGAATAATGCGGCAAGCGCAGTAGCGAGAAAAAGTCCCGTTGGCTATTATACTATTATTTTACTTCGCAATTTTTTACGGCGTAATCTAACAATAAATTAATTAACTCGTTCCTTGAACGGTTTGTTGCATTAGCCAAAATATCTAAATTTGCTACAGTTTCATCCTTTATTCTGATAGAAAAAGTCTTGTAGCCATCTTCGCCCTTTAGTGATTTTTTCTTTATGATGAGTTTTTCTTTCATATTTTTCACCTCACCAATATTATGTCTTGACTTTTGTTATAAATATATGTTATAATTTGTAACATATAATAAAAGGAGGTTTTATTATGAAAAAATTACTTGCAGGAATTCTGGTTGTATTTATGTTATGTTGTTTTATCGGCTGTAGTAATTCAGCAAATGATACTTCTAATTCCAACACAAGCAACAGCGAAAATTCTAACACAAACAGCAACGGATCGGAAACTTCAAATTATACTGACGATGATGTATCCGTAGAACAAGAAAGCTCTGAAGAAAGCAAAGAGGAAGAGAAATTATTATCTGCATCTGAACTTGAAGACGCACTTTCCTTGCAACCCTTAGTGATTGTATCAACTCGGTACCTTATCCAACATGATGAATACAAAGCGCTTTACCCTGATATGCTTCAAGCCGTTCTTAGAAATAACTCGTATGTTGACATAAAAGATGCTCTTGTTGCATTTGTGGCTTGGGATTCTAATAATTTGCCCGTAAAAATAGAGGGCAAGTACGATTTTGGTTCAACTACCTACGTTAAAGAATGTCGTTTTTCTGATATAAATCTTGTTCCCGGACAGAGTTTTGGAGATAATAGCGGTATGGCTTTATCCTCTGATTGTAATACTATAGACAAATTTAAAGCAATCGTTGTATCTTACGAAACATTCGATGGTGAAACATGGACCAATCCTTTGTACGATAACTGGAAAGCTGTTTACGAAGGCAAGCGTTACACTAACTAATTTTTTGTGCATACAGCCTTTAGCACAAAGTCTTCTCTTATAACCAAAAAACAGACGGAAGATTAATTCCGTCTGTTTTTATTTAACGTTTGATTATTACTTTTTCTTGCGCTTGATAAGGATTACCGCAACGGCTGCGATAATTACCACTGCGGCTACGCCGATAATGATATAAAGGGTTG
>JAFYOG010000095.1 GCA_017560285.1 Clostridia bacterium | reverse complement strand
GGTCCGGCGGCAACGCGGTTATATTAGCCCATAACCACCCAAGCAACGTTTTGGTTCCCTCGGGGGACGATATTATTTCCACAAAGCATATTGCGGTGCATCTTGCCGCCAACGATATCGATTTGATCGAGCATTATATTGTGGGCAAAACCGATTGCGTTGGGTTTTTTGCGGAAAACAACGGAATATAATTAAACAGACTGCCAAAAAATACGGCAGTCTGTTTTTTTGTGTTGAATTATAGAAAAAAATATAGTATAATATATTGATTAAATATGTTTTTAGGTATTTTTATGGATTTATTAAAGCGTTCTTCATATTTTTACGACCTGCCCCAAGAGCTTATTGCCCAAACGCCCAGCGCGGTAAGAGATAAATCCCGCTTGTTGCATTTAAGCAAGCAGGACGGCAGTGTTAAGCACAAAACCTTTTGCGATATTATAGATAGCCTTAAAGCAGGCGATTGCTTGGTTATTAACGATACCAAGGTTATACCTGCCAGACTTTTCGGCACAGCCGAGGGCAGACAGGGCGAAATAGAAACGGTTTTGCTTTCCCGCGCGGAAAGCGCAGAGGGCGAATGCTGGAAGTGCCTTACCCGCCCCGGCAAGAAAACCCGTATTGGACAGCGTATTGTTTATTCACCCGAGCTTAGCGGTGTTGTTACCAACGTTTTAGAGGGCGGAATAAGGGTTATAAAATTTGAATACGAGGGCGTTTTTAACGAGATTTTGGACAAAGTGGGCATTATGCCCCTGCCCCCTTATATTACCGAAAAGCTTAAGGATAAAAACCGTTATCAGACCGTTTATGCAAAAACCGACGGCTCTGCCGCCGCGCCCACCGCGGGCTTGCACTTTACCCCCGAGCTGTTAAAGAAAGCCGAGGAAAAGGGTGTTGAAATAGTAAGAGTTCTTTTGCACGTTGGGCTGGGCACCTTCCGCCCCGTTAAAGAGGACGACCTTTCTAACCACACGATGCACGCCGAATATATAAAGGTTACCCAAGAGGCGGCGGATAAAGTTAACGAAATACACCAAAAGGGCGGCAGAATTATTGCCGTAGGCACCACAAGCGTGCGTACCCTTGAATCTGCCACCGACGAAAACGGTATTGTTCACCCTTACGAGGGCGAAACCTCTATATTTATTCACCCCGGTGTTAAATTTAAATGCGTTGACGCTATGATAACCAACTTCCACCTGCCCGAAAGCACGCTTATTATGTTAGTTTGTGCCTTTGCAGGGTATGATAACACTATGAACGCATACAAGCAGGCTGTTGAAGAAAAATATCGGTTTTTCTCTTTCGGCGATGCGATGTTTATAGAATAGCACTTTGCTTTTTAGCACAGTTTTAATATCCCTTACGAAAAGGAGCGATAAAAATGTTAGAAATTAAAAATCTTTGCTTTTCTGCCTTTGACGGCACCGAGCAAAAGGATATTTTAAAGAATATAAGCCTTACGGTTAAGGACGGCACCTTTTTGGTGCTTACAGGCCCCAACGGCGGCGGCAAGACCACCTTGGCAAAGGCTGTTTCGGGCATTGTTATGCCCACAAGCGGCAATATTTTTTGGAACGGGCAGGATATTACCGCGCTTTCTATAACCGACCGTGCAAAGCTTGGTATTAGCTACGGTTTTCAGCATCCCCCAAGGTTTACGGGTATGAAGGTTGGTAACCTTTTATCACTTGCCGCAGGCAAGGAATTAACCCGCTTGGAATGCTGTCAATATCTTAACAAGGTAGGGCTGTGCGCCGCAGATTACGTTGACCGCGACGTAGATACCTCGCTTTCCGGCGGCGAGGTTAAAAGAATAGAAATCGCATCGATTTTAGCCAAGGGCGGCGGATTAATGATTTTTGACGAGCCCGAGGCAGGCATTGACCTTTGGTCCTTTGCAAAATTGACCGAAACCTTTAAAGAGCTGCACGAAAGCTGTGATGCCACCATTATTATAATTTCCCACCAAGAGCGTATTATCGCATTGGCAGACGAGATTGCAATAATTTCCGGCGGTAACGTTCAAAAGCGTGGAACAAGGGACGAAATATTCCCCGACCTTTTGGGGGACGGCGGCAGCCTTGGCTGTGCATATATGAGAAAGGGGCAGTAATTTATGGAAAAGCTTGATTTTGGTTTATTAAAAGAAATTGCCCTTATGGATTCTATCCCCACGGGGGCTTATAACATTCGCAAAAACGGCGGTTCTGCAGGCAGATTTTCCACCGAAAACGTGCATATAGAGAACAAGACCGACAAGGCGGGAATTGATATTAATATTAAAAGCGGTACCAAGGGCGAAACCGTGCATATTCCCGTTATTATTACCGAAAGCGGCCATACCGAAACCGTTTATAACGATTTCTTTATCGGTGATGACTGCGATATTACCATTATGGCAGGCTGTGGAATTCATAATTGCGGCGACAGCGAATCCCGCCACGACGGCGTTCACACCTTTTATATAGGCAAAAACTCTACCGTTAAATATGCAGAACGCCATTACGGCGAGGGCGACGGTAAGGGCGGCAAGATTAT
>JAFYOG010000094.1 GCA_017560285.1 Clostridia bacterium | reverse complement strand
TTCGATATAATAATGATATTCCTCGCTGCTCTTTTCGCCCTCTTGCCAATCTGCATTCAGCATAATTTGGCTAACCGCTTTATTATGGGTTCCGCTTTGGTCGTGCTTTTCAATATCGTAGTAGGTGGCATAGCTGGTATAGATATAAAGATGTCCGCCGTAAAGCTCTTCGCTGGGGGGGATTGCTTCTACGGGAGGTTTAACATCCTCGTAATTCAAACAGCGGTTTATTATGTTTCGTTGCTCCTCGGAAACGGTTTTGTAATACCAATGCTGTTTTTGGTAGAGGTAGGAAAAGGTTCCGCAAACAGAATCGTAATAATAATAGCGGGTTTCGTCCCAATAGAATTTATAGTCGTAATGGCAATCGGTCGTGCCCTGCACCCAACCGTCGGATGTAATTGTCTTGTATATTTCTTCTCCCACTTCCTTGCCTACGGGAACACAAAGCACGCCTTTGTCTGCCGCAACCAAAATATCTGCGGGGTCAAATAGTTCCTCGGTTGTAAATTCTATTACAAAAAGCTTCTTGCCGTCGTAAACGGTGGCGCAGTTTTCGCGGGGTTGAGAACCGCATACAAAGCCATCGGGGGTAAGGTTTGTACCGTTGGTGGAATAATAATAGGTCTTTCCGTCCTTAACCGCGCGGTATACGCCAAAGCAGGGGATTACGGTATCGTTATAGCCGCGTATACCTTGGTAGGTGTCTATTTTGTCAAATTCAAAGGGTATAACGGTTTCGCCGCCGAAAACTACACCGTATTTGCCGATAGTTTCGGTATAAACTACGTCTTCCCATTTTTTAATAGACTTGTTAATATCCTTAACCATTTCGCCGTAACGGCAGGCAACGTAGTTGTTTTGGTCCATAAAACTGTAACCGCCGTAATCGTAACCGAAATCGTTTTCTCCATATGGGAAGTAGGCGGTTTTTTTATCCTCGGTAAAATAAACCGGCATCTTGTCTGCGCCGCCTTCGTGCCAATGGTTATCGTCTAAATAAAAGGCGTTTTCTCGTTCTTCATAGCAAATACAACGTTTTCCGTTGATTGTGCCGGGGGCACCCTCCATAAATCCGCCGTTGTCGCAGCCGTAGCCAAGAAACTGTCCGTCTTGGGATGCAATCAGTTCGCCGGTGGACCAATTAAACAAGTGGGTGCGTTTTCCGTCGTATACCGCCACAAGCTCGCGCGTGCGGTGGACTTCTATATTTTTGGCGTTAACAACGTCTGCAAAGGTCAGCTTTACCTCGTACCCCGTGGCGTTGTATTTAAAGCCTTTACCCCCTATAAACTTGGCGTATTCAGCTTTCGGTGTGTTGGGTAAGGTCTGCCTGGGGTATTTGTACACTGCATCCTCAAGCTCGGCTGTTATTACAGGTGCCGTCATATCCAAATGCGCTTGGCGTGCAAACACCTTCATATTACGCTTCGGGTCATAAAAGGAATTGGTTTTTGTCTCGTAATAAACCTTATCTTCGCCTATGGTTATTACGTACCAATAAGTGGTAAGGTCTATTTCGGTTTTTACCTCCTGCCATTTGCCTTGGTTAAGCACCTTTAGGGTGTTGGGCAGGTTGGCAGAAAAATCAGGCGTGGTGTGAATTAAACCCGATGGCGTTTTTCGGCTTACTATATCCAAATATACATCGCCCTTATACAGCGGCTCTGCTTCTTCGCCGCTTTGGTCGGAATTGTCCGCGCTTGCATCGGTGCTTGTATCACTGCTTGCATCTGCATTTGTGCCCGAGCTTTCGGGGGGCAGGTCTGTGGCGGTGTGGCCGTTGCCGCCGCAAGCGGTAAGCAAAAGCGAGGTTA
>JAFYOG010000093.1 GCA_017560285.1 Clostridia bacterium | reverse complement strand
ATAAGGGAAAGCAATATTTGTTTTACACCGTTAGAATGGCAAACGGAAGCTCGGCAAAAATAATCCGAAGTGTTTCGGATGACGGATATAATTTTGAAAAGGACGGCGGGTTTTCGATATTTCTTACCGATAAATACGAAGCCCCGTTAGCCCGCGACCCCAAGGTTTTTGCTGACAGCGACGGCAAATTTCATATGCTGGTTACCTGCCGCAGGGCAGAGGATAAAAAGGGGTGCTTGGTGCATTTGGTTTCGGATAATCTTAACGATTGGAAAGAGCTTTCTGCGCCGATGCTGTTATGCGATAATTCCGAAGAACCCGAATGCCCCGATTATTTTAAATACGGCGATTACTATTATTTAATATACAGCATTAAGGGAACAGCGCATTACAGATATTCCAAAAATCCTTTTGACGGTTGGGTTATCCCAACAGATGATATTGTGCCCTGTTCTTCTGTGCCCAAGGCGGCAATATGGGAAAACAAATTGGTTTTTGCGGGGTTTGTACCCGAAAACGGTTATGCCGGCACAATGACTTTTAAAACCGCCGTTGCGGATAAGGACGGTTGTTTGGTTTTTGAATAAAAAGGCAGGTCGATAAAAATTCGGCCTGCTTTTGTTTTATACTTCCGTTTGTGTGGACATAAAATATGCCCCTGTATCTATAAGCTTCTTTTCGCCGGGGTCGGGGGCTTTTCCTTTTTCTTTTATAGACATTACCGCGCCGATAACACTCCCCTCGCTTACTATGGGCGAAAGGTAGCTTACTTCCCCGCCGCCCTCGGTAACGGTTACGTTTTTGCTGCCGTTGCCTGTATAGGGCTTGTGGGTGGAAAGCACCCCTGCAAGCTCGCCCGAGATGGGTTTTTCTAAATATTCCTTGCGGGAAACGCCCGCCACCGCGATTATATTATCTCTGTCGCAAATGGCGATGGGGATACCGCTTGAACGGTTGATTGCCTCGGCATATTCGGCAGAAACTCGGCTTAATTCACCGATGGGTGAATATTTGCGGAACACCACACTGCCGTCGTTTTCGGTATATATTTCCAAGGGGTCGCCCTCTCGAATGCGCATAGTGCGACGGATTTCTTTGGGAATTACTACCCTGCCCAAATCGTCAATTCGGCGCACAATTCCTGTTGCTTTCATATATAAAAATCTCCTTGTTTTTACAGTTTGGTGTTATTATTTGTAAAAATGGGGAGAGTTATACGAAAGATTGATTTTTGAATAAAAATATGATAAAATTACAAAAAACAAATTGGAGGAATATTTATGCTTAATTCTCTTTATGAAAACATCGGCGAAAAAATCAAAACCTTAGCAGTCTTGACATTTATTGTTGAAGCGATAGGTTCAATTATAACGGGCTTTATTTTAATGGCAGAAGTAGATGTATTATATATTCTTCTGGTTATCTTCGGTCCTCTTGTTGCTTGGGTTTCTTCGTGGATTTTGTATGCCTTTGGTGAAATAGTTGAAAAAACCTGTGACAACGAGAATTATACAAGACACATATTAAACATAGTGTCGACTTTAACCAAAAAACAAATAAACGATTCCGAAAATGACACAAGACAGATATTAAACGAATTGTCAACTTTAACCTTTGTGCAAACAAACAACTTCGAAAACGACACCGCCAAATCAAACGCAGAAGTTAAAACCACCGTTACTCACAAATGGAGATGTGATAGTTGCGGAAACATGAGAACGCAATCGCCTTGTGAACACTGCGGACAAAAATAAAATATTTAAAGCGAGGTGAATTTCACCTCGCTATTTCTTTATACCTATCCACCACACTATGTATCGCAATACAAAACCTGTCGAAAGGTGTCAATGGTCGATTCTTCTGACTATTCCAGTTGCTTTCATATATAAATTCTCCTTTAAATTTAAATCGTGATACTATTATTTGTGATTTGTGGTAATTTATACTGCAAGAGTTTACTTTCCAAATGAAATGTGATATAATAACTTAAAACATATTGGAGGTATATTTATGTACGATAACATAGGCAGAAAACTAAAAGATTTGGCTACGGGAATATTTATTATCGGGGCAATCGGTGCTGTTATAGGCGGCATCGTTTTGGTTACAGAGGAATACTTCGTTTGGGGCCTTCTTACAATAATATTTGGGCCTATTGTTGCTTGGTTTTCTTCGTGGTTGCTTTATGCTTTTGGAGAACTTGTGGAAGACGTCAGTCGTCTTAGAAAGCATTTTATACCCGACGAAACACCCCAAAAATTCAACACCCCGCCAATTGAAGCAAAAAAAGCGACCTGCGAATTTTGCGGCAAAAGCAACGCAAAATTAAATACCTACAAAAATAAAAGCACTCTCGGTTCCGGAGATGCCGAAATGCAGCTTTGCGATAAATGCGCAAAAGAAAACAATCTAATATAAATTAAACAAGCGAGGTGGAATTCACCTCGCTGTTATTTTAGGTTTTAGCCGTGTCAAGATGTTTAGTTTGCAAATTATAAATAGCTTTATTTATTCGTTTTATTAAACGATTGAACAAAAATGAAAGAATATAAATAACCACTAACGTTATAGCAAAAGACAACAACGTTGCTGTATTATAATTAAAATGCTTTTCGAAAACCAAGAACAAACCCGCTTCGCAGGTGAGCATAAGCGGCCAATGTATGGCATAGGTTTCGAATGACATTTCACCCAAGAAAACAAGGGGTTTTATCGAAAAAACTTTTTGTAATATTTTTGAATTTACAACAACCCATAAAAAGAGCGATATTCCAAAGCCACGCAACAAGATATGATTAACCAACGGAAGCTTATACCAAAAAGAATATAGCGACGAATTACCTTGCATGGGGCAACATGCGAAATAGGATGCTATAAAGAATAGAACTGACACGACGGCTTTATGTTTTAATAAATAACTGTATGCTTTGCCAAATACAGTTGGTTTGCTATTGAACGCTAGATCTGCTATCAATAGACCCATTACAAACACGCAATAATAGGAATCTAGACAAACTAACATAACTGCCATAATAACAAAATAGGCAATTCTTCTGTATTTTGAGTCTTTTAACGTATACGCCATTAAAAATACAATGACGTATCCCCACAACTCGTAGCTGATAGTCCAAAACGGTCCTATATACGCGCTATAATCAACAAATGGCCAAAACAAAGAATTGGAAACTAAATTACCTATTGAAACATCAAAATTACAATACGCCGATAAGAAATTTAAATTTACGTTTTCATTTGTAATGTCCAAATGATATTGAAGACCCAATTTCATTGTAGCAAACGTAAATACCGTTGCTATAACAACAACCGGCATTAATCGTAAATAGCGATTAGCTGCTTTTTTACGAATGCTATTAACATCGACATCTTTAAGGAAAACGCTTTTTCCCACCAAAAAACCGGTTAAAGCGAAAAAGAAAACAACTGCAACGTTTCCGTTCACTAACGCCGAAAGCGGAGTGGTGGCAAAATAGGATAATGGGCCATTGTATTCAGCAAAATACATCTGAGGATAATAGACGCACACCAAATGACATATTATTACGTTTAGTGCCATTAAAGCACGCATACCTTCCAAATAGACAAGCTTTCCTTTTGTTGTCATTTCACACCAACTCTCAATATATTTAGATGCCCGTTTTTTTGAATATTTTGTACGATAGTTTATTTTGGAGTTTATTATATTCCTTTAAATATGATTCATGCTCACCTGAACGATAAAACCGAGGTCGTCTATACGCCATATCTTTGTCTTGATCGAATATATTGTATAAAAATGCCTCTAATTTTTCATACATATGCTCTTCGTAATTTGCAATATTGTATCTGTTTTCGCAGAGCATATCTATGTACAAATCGTCATTGTTGTCGATTTCTATTACTTTTTCAATTGCGGTTTCGATCGAGTTATTATAACAATCAACAAAAGATGATTTGTTAAACACTTTTAAAATATCCGGATCTCCAAAATATATAGGAATTGTATATTCATTATACGCATGGCCTATTTTTTCAGATGTGAAACCAGGATAGCAAACACTTTCAGCCGCAATAGTGAATTTACATTTCCTCATAAATGCACGTTTTGTAGCCATATTAAAAGTTTGACCGTTAGGCATATTATTTCTATGTGTACCCGCACATTCAACACGCTTATACTTTTGAAGCTGTTCTAATATTGCCTCGCGTTTTCCGAGCGCCGTATCGTGCCCAAAAATATAGTTACAAAAATATTCTTTCGACTTTAATTCTTTCGCTGCAGCATCTTTATCCAATGTTTCGATTTTAGTTGTTTTAGCAGTACGCGAATACAAAAACAACGGAAAACGCAAAGCTCTATCGCCGAACTGAATATCATCAAAACCAATAAAATAATCTATAGCGGTAAAATCAGGGCTTATGAATTCACCGGTATACATAATTCTGGGACAATCGTACTTCATATATTCAAAAGGCTTACATAAAGGAGAACATATAAGAAAATCTGGATTTATTGAATCGTTAACAACAACATAACGTTTTTTTAGAATATTAACGAACATATTGTCATCAAAAGAAAAATCTTTCCAAAATCCCACAAAATGCAGTTTAATAATTTTCATTTTACTCTCCTGTCAATAAACTCATTAAATTTGAACAACCGGTTCAAAATAAGTATCGGGTTTGTTTTTATCGAAGCACTCATTTGCCCACATAAAAGTAACGAGGTCCTCTGTATCGGACAAATTAATGATGTTGTGGGTGTATCCGGGCAGAATATGTATAGCTTTAATATCATTCCCGCTTACTTCGAAATTTAACACTTCATCTGTGCCGATATTCCTTTGTTGTATAAGACCGTGACCGCTTACAACCACAAAAAATTCCCACTTGGAATTATGCCAATGGTGACCCTTTGTAATTCCGGGTTTAGAAATATTAACACTGAATTGACCGCAGTTGTCGGTTCGTATCAATTCGGTGAAGCTACCTCTGTTATCAATATTCATTTTTAAATCAATAGCAATTTTTCCCTTAGGCAAATAGGACAAATACGTTGAATAAAGTTTTTTTGCAAATGAATTATTAGGGATTTCGGGCATAGCCAATGTTTTGGGTTGATCGGAAAACTTATACAATAAATCGGCAATTTCTCCCAAGGTTACGCGATGAGTAACAGGAACCGCGCAATATCTGCCGTTATCGTCAAGAACCGCGTTAACGCCATCGAATTCGCAATGATGCTCTTTGCCTTCCAATGCTGCAATCATTTCGGATACCAGATCATCGATATATAGCAGTTCTAATTCTATATTTCTGTCATTTACCGTTATAGGCAAATCGTTGGCTATATTGTGACAAAAAGTTGCAACGGCACTATTATAATTAGGTTTGCACCACTTACCGAACAAATTGGGGAAGCGATACACAAGCACCTTTGCATTGGTTTCGTCAGAATAGGCGAAAAATAAATCCTCCCCTGCCTTTTTGCTTAAACCATAATCGCTGCCGGCATATCTGCCAAGCAAGGTAGCTTGGATAGAAGAAGACAGCATAACCGGGCAGGTATTGTTGTAAAATTTAAGCTTATTAAGCAATTCAGAAGCGAAACCAAAATTGCCATCCATAAACTCTTTGTTATCTTTCGGACGATTAACTCCTGCAAGATTAAATACGAAATCGCTGTTTTTACAGCCTTCGTCCAATATTGCTACATCGCTGTCTATATCATACTCGTAAATTTCATCGATGGTCAAATTAGGGTGAGTTTTATCCTTGCCGTCTTTTATACCTTTTAATGCTTCGCATAAATTTCTGCCGACAAAGCCTTTGGCACCGGTTATAAGTATTTTCATATATTGCCTCAAAATTTAATATTCATGGCATTCAATTCTTCTCTTACGTATTGAGACGATAACAATTTTTGCTTAGTTTGTTCTACACTTAATAACTGTGTATTGTTAGAATTGAATTCAATCAACGGATTACGATCAACATCTCCATCTTTCAAATATTTATCATAATTAAGCCCTCTTTTATCAGAAGGAACTCGATAAAAATCTCCCATGTCGATAGCTTTGGCGCATTCTTCGTTGGTAAGTAAAGTTTCGTACATTTTTTCGCCGTGACGAACGCCGATAACCTTAATATTATCTTTATTACTGCCAAATAATTCGCACACTGCCTGCGCTAAAGTTTGTATTGTGCAAGCCGGAGCCTTCTGCACCAATATATCACCGCTAACACCATTTTCAAAAGCAAACAAAACAAGATTTACTGCTTCGTCCAACGACATAATAAATCTTGTCATTGTAGGTTCGGTAATAGTAATGGGTTGACCGTTTTTGATTTGTTCTATCCACAAGGGAATAACAGATCCGCGAGAACACATAACGTTGCCGTAACGGGTACAACAAATTTTTGTTTTTTCAGGATCTACGGTACGGGATTTTGCAACGATAACCTTTTCCATCATTGCCTTTGACGTACCCATAGCATTAACCGGATATGCGGCTTTATCGGTAGATAAACAAATAACACTCTTTACATCGTTTGCAATTGCAGAAGTCAAAACGTTTTCGGTACCTAAAACATTAGTTTTTACTGCTTCGATGGGGAAAAATTCGCACGAAGGAACCTGTTTTAATGCAGCCGCATGAAAAATATAATCAACACCGTGCATAGCATTGTTTACAGATGCCAAATCTCTTACATCACCAATATAGAACTTGATTTTTTCTGCAACTTCCGGCATTTTTGCCTGAAATTCATGACGCATATCATCCTGTTTTTTTTCGTCGCGGGAAAATACGCGAATTTCACCTATATCGGTATTCAAAAATCGATTAAGAACAACGTTGCCAAAGCTACCTGTGCCGCCGGTTATAAGAAGAACCTTATCCTTTAAGTTATTCATAATTCCCTCAACATTATACATTAGAATATATTTTTTTACATTATATCATGTTTAATATAAGATTTCAAGTAGTAAAAATCCGTTTTACCTTCAACCAAAAGCACGTCGCAATAAATAAAAATGCGAAAATAAGAATTGCACAAGCAACAAAACAGCGAGGTGGAATTCACCTCGCTGTTTTGTTTAATTATTAAAATCTATAAGTACTGCGCGGGTGGGGGCGCCATCGGAATTGCCCAAGGGTAAGGGTTGGGCGGAAAGGAAATATGCCCCTGTATTTACGTTGGAAAGGCGGATGCCTTCAAGCAACACTGCT
>JAFYOG010000092.1 GCA_017560285.1 Clostridia bacterium | reverse complement strand
GTGGTGGTGCGTTCTTTTTCCAAAAATGAAATATCCTTAATCTTGCAGGCTTTGGAGTTTTCTGTTACGATATTATTGTTGGGCTTCGCCTTTTTGACTGTTTTTTGTGTAGGAACAGATATATCCTCGCGTTCGGTAAAACTGTTCCATTCGTCACATTGCGGGCACCGTCCGTACCATTTAGAAGTAACGTATCCGCAATTTTCGCAAATATATTCAAGTTTCATTTTGCATCTCCCAAAAATTTGATATTCCGCAGAATATAGAAAAAGCCATTTTGCTGCGATATTCTTCGTTAGAAAACTCTGTCGCTTCGTAATTGTTTGAAAGAAAACCGCACTCTATAAGCACTGCGGGAATCTTTAGATTTTCTAATACAAAAATTGTATCAGTGCCGTCCTTTATCTTTCGGTTATTATATGTCTGTAAGACGGTAGAGCTTTTTTGTATGGATTCTGCAAGTATAGCACTTGCGTTGCTGTTGTTGGAATAAAAGGTTTGCAGTCCGCGGCAATATTCGGCAGGATATTTGTTCATATGTATGCTTATAAAGCAATCGGCATTACTTTTATTTGCAATTTCAACTCTGTTTTCCAAATCCTGACGTTTTTTCGTTCCTTTTACGTTATCGGAATAAAGCAGTTTATCTTCCGTTCGTGTAAGGATGCTATTATAACCGAAGCTAACTAAATAATCGTTAAGCTTGCTTGCTATATCTAAATTTATATCCTTTTCCAATAAATTCAAATCAGAAAAAGCACCGGGGTCTTCCCCGCCGTGGCCGGGATCTACAACTACGGTTATATACTTAGAATTATCGTATGGCGTCGAGCTTGTATGGTAGGCTTTGTACCCCATGGAAGTAAACATCGAAGCTACAAGATAAAACAAGATACAGCCAATAAGTATCAACGCAAATATAAATAAACTCTTGCGAGCCTCGCTAAAAGCATTAGAACGCATATAAACCTCACAAATTACATTTGTAGAATTATATGCGAACTAATCTGCTGTATATTACTTATTATTCTTGTTCTTCTTTTCTACGGGGCCATCGTAAGGAGGCTTAACGTCCATACCAAGTACTCCGCGTAAGGTTTTGTCCTTTACGCCCAATACGTAAGCCAATGCACCGGCTATAATTGCGGGCAACAATGTAATAATTACGTAAGCCGCAACGCCAAGGTAGGTGTGAATTTTATATAAGCCAAGAAAACTGCCTTGGAAAATATAATACAACAACATCGGAACAACCGAGGTGTTTTCTATTTCGCTCGCAAAGGTTGTAAAAATTATCGCGAGAAAACCTATTAATATAACGGGAGAATAGGATATTAAGGTAAGCTTAAGCCCTTTGTAAATATCTGTTTTTTTGTTTTCCGCGCGGTTTTTAATGCCTTCTTTTACGGCAATAAAATACATATCGTCGTAATGCATAAAGCACATAAATCCAATGGTGAACGCACTTCCGACAATGGCAATAAGGCTAATACCTTCGGCTTCGCCCTCCAACACCAAAAGCGCAAGTCCAACCATAATGCCCAAAATAGACATAACTATATGTGTAAGCCAAAACTTAACGATAACACCGGAATTCTCTTTTACAAGGGTTATCATTTCCTTACGTTTTGCTATAAAGTATACAACACCTGCGGCAATAAGAATTCCCATAACCACGGTAGCGATAACACCGATGGTTTTGTGTGTTGGGTTCATTGGAACAATATTATCAAGGGTTGCTTCGTCGCTGGTAGAACTGCCCGTTTCTTTATCATCCGAGGTACTGCTTTGAACGCTGTTATCGGTTGCGGAGTTATTTTCGGGGATAACGCTTTCTGCATCGCTGTCTTGTTGGGTGCTGCTTTCCTCGTTATCAACGCTTGCATCCGGCGGGATTATATTAGAAGTATTGGAATCTACAGGTGTATCGCCGTTATTATCGTTTTTAAAAGGGATATTAACAGTTTTATCAGCCACGCTGTAATCGGTAATATCTAAATCGTAACCCGAAATATCAGTGCAGGTAAATTTAATATCACAGTTACCGTTTGTAAGGGGCTTAAATTGAAGCGTAACGGTTAATTGGTTATCCTCGGTGATACCGTAATTTTCTTTAAAAATGTAAGT
>JAFYOG010000091.1 GCA_017560285.1 Clostridia bacterium | reverse complement strand
GCGTCTATCCTGGACTTTCGAAGAAGTTGACGAAAAGCTTCGCGGCATTATGGACGGCATCTTTGCCAACGCAACCGCTGCCGCAAAGGAATATGCCGACAGCGAAGATAACCTTGTAGCAGGCGCAAACATCGCAGGCTTTTTAAAGGTAGCCGATGCTATGAAGGCACAAGGCGTGCTTTAAGCGCTTACGCTTTCGAACAAAACACAGTTTTGTTCGGTTTGGATGTTCGTTCGCTCGCGCCGCGCGCCTCGCATGGCTCGACACTTGCGAACATCTAAGGAGTAAAAATCCACGCGCATGTCGCGGATTTTTACGTTAAATTGATAAAAAAGGGAACCGCTTGGTTCCCTTTTTGTGTTACCGCTCGCAGTAGTATGGGGTCCCCGAAAACCGAAAGGTTTTTGGGGTATATCTACTACAGCTTCGGGGAGTGTTTGTCCAATCTGCATCCGTTTTTGGCTTATCGTATGCCCAAAAAAGTTAACACAGCGTCAGGTGCTGTTTTCTTATTCTGCATCGATTTTGGACAGCTTTTTTCGCTTACGATTTCGAACAAAACACAGTTTTGTTCGGTTTGGCTTATCGTATGCCAAAAAAGTTAACACAGCTTCGGGTGCTGTTTTCTTATTCTGCATCGATTTTGGACAGCTTTTAAGCATTAATAAATCTAAAAAAGGAAGCCATACGGCTTCCTTTTTCTTGTAATAATACATTTTATTGACAAAGGCGCAAATATTTGCTAAAATATAAAAAACGGGAAACAGAAGGTGCAATATGGCAAAAAAGCAGAATAATATACCTAACCGAAGGCTTGTTACAAAGAAAAAGCGCCCCCAATTTATGAAGAAGAAGGATGCGGTTATCCTTTTTGTGGTTTCGGCATTGGTGCTTATAGGCGCGTTCATAGGCTTGATATTAACAAAATAAAAATAAAAAGATATGCCCAAAAGCATATCTTTTTTGTTTTTTGTGTTTGTTTATCGTGCGGCAAGTATGGTTTGCTGCAAGGTATCCTTTATAAGGCTGTGGCCCTCGAAGCTGGGGTGCATACCGTCTATGCCTATCATATTGGGCATAGCGCAATGGGTAAGGAAATTACTGCGTAAATCAAGCAAGGGGCAGTTTTCGTCCCGCGCAACCTGCTCGGAAAGGTGGCTGTAATATTCCTGCCAGCGGGAAATGCGGTTAACGTCCCCAAGCCAGTGCATAATATTTTCGTAGCTTAAGCCCTTTGAAACCCAGTTTATAAATTTGTTGGATTCTATGGGAACAAGGTTGCACACCGCCACCTTTGCCCCCTTTTTGCGGGCGTAATTTATCATTTTGCGGTAAATTTGCTTAAACTTTTCGGCAGGGGTGTTGGGCAAAAATTCGCCGTTGGGGTTTTCCGAAACGTCCTTCCAGTTAAAATTGCAATCGTTACCGCCGTATTCAAGCAACACCACGGTGTCGCTGTCGCAATCGGTTAAGGTATCCTGCATAATTTCGAACCCTTCCTCTATGGTAGCCCCCATTTTGCAGTTGTTTTCTACCTCTAT
>JAFYOG010000090.1 GCA_017560285.1 Clostridia bacterium | reverse complement strand
GTAGACGGCAAGGGCAGAACCGCATACGACGAGCGCTATAACGACGGCTACGACGGCAATTTCGGCGGCGTGCAAAACGGCGTAACCGACGGCGGAATTATGGATGGCGGCATCCCCGGCAGCCCCGATTATATGCCGTAAAAACAGCTAAAAAGCAAAAAAGAAAGCCTTTGCAGGCTTTCTTTTTGGTTAATGTTGAATTAATACGCAGGAATATTCACTGTCCAAGTGTAAGTTTTGTTATTATAACCGGGATAATTTACATAGTTGTTTTCCCAGTTTGTATTAAACATATTTACACTGAAGGATAGCGATGTCGCATCTGTTGTATTTAAGGGAATTGTCATCCATCCCGTGCTAGCGGTACAAGAATATCCTCCACCGCTAATGCCGTTCAACGAAGCAACCTGCACTTGACCGCTGTTTACAGAACCACAGGTAGCCCTAAACGCAACACCGTACGAGTAACCATACCAACCGCTTGTGCCATTTTTCACCGTTGTGGTAATTTGCACCTCTACGCTTGTAGCTGTTCGATTTCGATAACTAATTGTTGCCGAATAAGAAATCTCGGGTTGTGAATTTGCTGAATAATTCACAAAAACACCGCTGATAGCCGAGTTGGAAACCGAAGACGGGGTATATGTAAATGTTATAGTTTTGCTTGTGGAATCCCATTTTACAGTCTGGCTGCTTGGTGTTTGATACCCGGTTTTTGCAGGAGCGGAAATAGTATTGGTTGTTCCGTAACTGTAAGTGGCGCTTGATGTGCCAAGGCTGGTTCCATTGCTTGACTTATACACGATACTATATGTATATTTAGCGGCACTTACATTTGCATAGATATGACTAGAAGTAATATTTTCGCTAACCGTGAAAGATGTAGCTCCCTTACCGCTTATTTCATATCCGGTGCTTGCAGAATAGGTTACCGATAATTTATCGCCGTAATAGATTGTTTCGCCGTTGCTTAAATTGCCTGTCCAAGCGCCTGCATATGGTGAAGACGTACGCTTTACGGTTATTGTATATCCCGTGCCGGTATTCCAGTTTACTTTATAGGTATTAATGCTTGCAGAAGCATATATCTGAGACGAGGTTACGTTTCCGCTGACGGTTATACTTGTGCTACCAGAACTGCTTAATGTATAACCCGTCTTTGCGGCATAACTTATCGATAATACGTCTCCGTAATAAACCGTACTACCACTACTTAATGTGCCGGTAGATGCACCGCCGTTAGGAGAAGAGGTTCTCTTTACGGTTATTGTATATCCCGTGCCGGTATTCCAGTTTACTTTATAGGTATTAACTGTCCAATGGGCATACAACGTTATGTTGCCTGCGGTGGTATGCTCTGTATAGTAATTAACCAAGGTGCCGCCTGTTGCAGATGTATACCACCCGTCAAACGTATAATAACTTCTTGTGGGTGTAGGCAGATCGTCATAACTATATCCGTAATATACATTAATGCTTGAAGGCGAAACACTACCGCCGTTAGGATCTAAATAAACCGTATATGTATTTACGTTCCAATAGGCTTCGGTCAAGGTAATGTCGTAATCCCAATCGCAAATATCGCCGTTTGCAATATGGCATCCAAGGCTATCGCAATACCATCCGCCGAACGTATAACCTTCCCGCACAGGAGTGGGTAAACCTTTAACGGATTGACCGTAAGTAACAGTTATAGAATCAACATCTGTATAATCACTATCTAAATTAATAGTATAGGTGTTTACCGTCCATTTTGCGGTAACGGTTACGTTAGAAGCTGTGTTATGTACGGTTTCCGAGGTAACCTGATTGCCGTTGGCGTCGAACCAGCCGTTAAAGGTATGACCTGTTTTTGCAGGAGTTGGCAAACCGCCGTAGGCATCGCCGAAATCAATACCCTTAGAGGATATATCTGCAGTTCCCCCATTGCAATCAAAGTTTATAACGTATTGGTTCGTTGACCACATTGCTGTAACGGTTATATCACTTGCTACGGTATGGATGCTGCTATTAGTTATCGCCGCTCCATCAGCATACCAGCCCAAGAAAGAATATCCTTCGCGGCTGGTCACGGGCAGAACGCCATATGCCGAATCAAACACAACGGTTTTGTTGGCAACCGAACTACCCCCGTTCGAATCGAAGCTCAACACGTAAGAATTCGCCTGCCATTGGGCGAAAATGGTATATCCTTCTGTAGCGGTTATCTTTGCATCTGATTTTATCTGATCTCCGCCTGTTTTGTCGCTGAACCATCCAAGGAAGGTATAGCCTTCACGGGTAGGAACCGGCAATTGTCCGTAGACGGAATTGTAAGTAACCGTTAAGGTATTAACTCCCACTACACCGCCGTTGGCATCCAGCGTAATATTAAACGCATTCTCTGTCCAATGGGCATAAAGCGTAACGTCGTGCGCTTTATCATAAACCATTGTACTTTCAACACGGGTGCCGCCATCTTTTGCGGTAAACCATCCGTCAAAGGCACTACCCTTCTTTTCTGCTATGGGCAGATTGCCGTATGCTTCGCCAAAGGATATAGCCGTGCTAGAAACAATCGTCTCGCCACCATTAACATCAAAGCTAATGTTGTATTTGTTTGCTTCCCACCTTGCATAAAGAACGTGATTATATGCTTCGGTAACCGTGGTATCCGATGTGATTTCCACGCCGCCCTGTTTAGCGGTAAACCAGCCACGGAATGTATATCCCTCTCGCTTGGGGGTTGGAAGCGTGCCGTAAGGCGAATTAAGATATATTTCTTTAATTTCTGTATCTGTGGTTCCGCCGTTGGCATTAAAGCTTACGGAAAGCGCCTGCTGTCCCTTGCTTACAAATATGGTTATAGACGAACCGGGCATCTGATTTGTATTCGCCGCAGGAGACTGATTTTCTACTATTCCTGCAGGAACGGTATCGCTGTAATTTTCTATTACATTAACCTTGAATCCCTGCTCTTCCAGAATAGACTTTGCATCGTCCTTATGCTTACCTACAACGTTTTCCACAGTAATTGTGTTTGCACCGCTGCATATAGTTAACGAAACACTGTCACCGCGCTTAACCTTTTGTCCGCCTTCTACGCTTTGACGGATAACATGGTTTTCTTCAACATCGTCGCTCTTTTCGTATTCCAATGACACTACAAGACCAAGAGCTTCCAGTTCGGCCTTTGCATCTGTAACAAGTTTGCCGGAAACATCGGGAATAGCAAAAGGCTTCGGACCAAGAGAAACTGTTAGCGTTATTACCGTGCCTTCGGCTACCTTTTCGCCTACCTCAAGGCTTTGGTCGGTAACTTGACCCGCGGGAACGCTGTCGTCGTATACAGATTCAATAATCGGCTCGCCCAAGCCCGCTGTCTTTAATTTTTCGCGAGCAACCTCTTCTGATTCCCAAAGCACTAAAGGCACGGTTGAAATACCGTTAACCGATTCCTCTACGCCGGTGCCGCTGCTTATTTTAAGTTTTACGGTTCCGTTGATTTCCAAATAAGAGCCGCCTACGGGGCTTTGAATAATAATTTCTCCCGCAGGTATATACGGCGATTCGATAGCACCGTCTGCAACCGCAAGAAGCTTTCCTCCCTCGATAGTTTTAATCGCTTCTGTCCGTTGCATACCTTCTACATTAGGGGTAACTACAATTCCGTCCGGAATAACTATTTCCTCGGTAAACAAAGAAAACTTTATAACACCGGTAAGCAAAAGTGTGCCAAATACCAACAACAACGAAAGCACCGCTGGAACACTGATCTTTAACCATAAAGGCCAACGGTAAAAATCAAGCTTTTTAATTTTGCCGTAACGCCTTTTTACTGGCAGATCTGCTTGAAGCTCGCTTATAAACGTTGCTATATCGGGAGTTCTGTCCTCTATGCGCACATTAAGCGCGTTCATTATAGCGTTTTCTCGGTTTAAAGAAATATCCTTGTTGATTTTATGAGGATCTTCCAAAATATCCTTGTTTTGATTTTCATATTTAACACGGCGTTCCATCGCATCGGAAGGAGTTCTGCCGGTTATCATTTTATAAAGGGTTGCCGCTATGGCATAAACGTCGGTATGAGGACCTTGGTCGCCACGACTTCGGTATTGCTCCTCCGGCGAATAACCGGGCTTTATTATTACGGTAAGACTTCGGCTGTGAGAAGTGGTGGCATAGCGGGATGCACCAAAATCAATAAGCTTTACTTCTCCGCTTTTTGTGAGGAAAATATTATCGGGCGCAATATCGCGGTGTAATATTCCTTCGGCGTGAACAGCCTGCAAGGACTCCATAACAGGCAATATGATGTTGACTGCCTCGTCCTCGGGAATAACTTTTTCTCGCTTTAAATATTCTGACAACGTCTCGCCTTCAAGGCACTCCATAATAATGTATGCCGTATGGTTTTCTTCGAAGCTGTCAAATATCCTTACTATACCGTTTTCATTTTGGAATTTTGCAAGCCTTTTTGCCTCGTCAACAAATTTATTCATGCCGCCGTGGAACTGCTCGCTTTTTTCACCGTTAAATACAGTTACTTGTGTCTGTCCGGGCATTCTGGTAGAAAATTCACCGGGTAGATATTCTTTTATAGCCACCTTTTGCTCTAATTTACCGTCCCAGCCTATATAGGTTACGCCAAAACCACCGTAACCCAATACCTTGCCGATTATGTATCTGTCGTGCAACAAGGTTCCCGGCTCTATATGTATGGCTTCTTCTGCTTTTGTTCCAACCACATATCCGCAATGAGGGCATATTTGAAACTCGTCGCCAAAGGTTTCCATACAGCCTAAACATCTTTTTGCCATTTTTTAATCCTCTCGAACAAAAATAAAATTCTGGTATATGTTCTTTATTGGACCGAATTCGGTTGCTTTCGCTTCCAATTTAGCATTAAAACAAGTTTTATTTACGGGTATCATCCAATTGTCCCCGCACTCACTTATCATTAACGAGCTTTGATATACATTACCCAACATCCACGATAACAACCGTTCGGCCGCCTTTATTTCGTTTTCGCTGCCTGTACCAATGCTCCATTCATACACGAATTCACACTTGGTTTCTCCATTATAATAAATATAATCCTTACGGTAATTAACCAAGGTCCTTATCTTATCCATAGACATGGTGGATGAAAGCATAACGGGGCTGGTGTTCTCGGTAAGCTTCATAAAGCCTTCATCTGAGCAAGTGCCCTCTAATCCGAAATTTTTATTTACAATATCCGTTTTGTCGCTATCTACCGCCACGGATACGTTGCCAAAATCAGACACACTATCAAAATAATCCTTTTCATATTCCAAGGTTACCTCTCCGCGGGTGATAATACAAGCCATGGGGACTTCGATGGCTAACGGCATTTGTTTTCTGTTGTTATAATAATTGTCGTATTGGTCTAAAAACAGGCTGTTTTTAAACTGTTCGGATTTAATAACGTTATCCAAATCGGATGCTGCACTTAAAACCTGTTCCGAAGCAGATGTGCTTTCGAATAAAGTCGGCAAATTACCTTCTGATGCCGCCTTTTCTAACGCATCGGTATATTGACTTTCGGGGAAAGCCCTTAGGTTTATATCTACATTCGGAAACGTCTCGTGAAAATTATCGGCTACTGACATAACGGCAGTATATTCGTTGGCTACCTCATCCTCGGTAGCGCCGTCAGCAACAGCAAACCACAGGTCAATTTCTGCATCGTCAAGATATTGCTCTGCTTTTTTATCCGAAAAAGTATTCATAACCACCGTGCCAACTATCGAAAGCGCCAAGCATGCGGCGGCGATGCCGCACAACCGCTTTGTCTTACGTTTTTTCCTTTCCTTGGCAAGGGTTATAACCTTACGTTCGCCGTTAAGAGCGCTCAAAAACTCATCTACGGTCTTAAATCTCATATGTTTTTCAACAGCCATAGCCTTCATTATGGTATTGTTGAGATTTTCGGATATTTGCGGATTTATTACGTTGGGCGGAACCACCTCGTCGTTAATTTTACGGTTGGTTGATTCGTCCGGTTTTATTCCGGTAAGCATTGCATATAACGTTGCACCAAGGGCGTATATATCCGACCAAGGTCCTATATTTTTTGTGTTGTCATACTGCTCGGTAGGCGAATAACCGGGTTTTAATATAATATCAATAACCTCGTCTGTGCTGTCCGCAAGTTTTGCAGCACCAAGGTCCATAAGCTTTATTTTTATATCTCTGCCCGAGCAAATAAAAATATTATCGGGCGCAACGTCTCGGTGAATTATTTTGTGTTCGTGCAAAGATTTAAGCGCATTTCCCACTTCATTGGCTATCATTATGGCTAAATCGATATCCAATATTCCGTTTTTCTCGCCTAAATAGCTGTTTAGCGCCGAGCCTTGCAAAAGCTCCATTACGATATATGCAGTGCCGTTTTCTTCAAAATACTCGAAAACATTCGGTATACTTCTATGCGTTCCGAACTTCGCCATATTTCTTGCTTCCGCAAGAAATCTCTCTTTACGATATTCGAATTCTACCTGAGATTTCTTTGATACAATTATCTTGGATTCACCCTCGGCGCGGGTCATCATTCTGCTAACAAAAAACTCCTTAACAGCGATTATGGTTTCCAGTTTGGAATCCCACGCCTTATATACAATGCCGAAACCGCCGGCACCGACGGCTTCTCCTAAAATATATCTTCCTTGAAGAACGGTTCCGGGGCGCAATTGTATCGGCTCTATTGGTTTGGTAATTTCAATCTGCCCACAATACGGACATATTGAAAATTCCGATTCGTATTCTTTAAAGCAAGAATAACATCTTTTCATAACTTGCTTTACTCCTTAGCAATATAATCTTCCCAAGTGAAGCTTTCGTCACACAACGGAACGAACATAAACCTTCCATCGCCCAATTCCACAATATCCCTGGCGTTCATCAGTTTAGATTCGGTAATGTAATCATCATTTAAATAGGTTAAGCCGCTGCTATCGCCGGGTTGTAAATAAAATTTTCTTTTCTTTGGCTCGTAAACTATCAATGCGTGTTTTTCGCGGGAAACGCTGTTTTCTTTACCAAGAACAATTCTGTTACTTCCATTACGGCCGATTGAATTTTTTCCGGCGAATATGGCAAAGCTTTCGCCGAAATGTTTACCCTTTATACAAACAATCCAGCCAACCACAGGATCCGCAGGAGCGTTATCCGTTGCAGCCTGAGCGGCAGGTGCAGAAGGACCGGAAACTGCCGCAGCGGAAGCCGAGCTGAAATAGCTCATGGTTTTTCCCTCTTCGTTTGCAGACGCTTTCTTTATAACATCCTTTAAGGAACCGCCCGCAGGCTGCGTTTCTTCCTTTTGAACCAAATTTGAAGGTTTGGTTTCTGCAGCGGAGGCGATTACAGGCTCGGTATTATCCAGTAAAGATACCGTTTCTCCGCAATCATAGGAAGGTTCACTTTTTATCTGATCCGCCGGCGCCATGACCGGAACTCCGTAATCGGAGGTGCTAACGCCTGTTGCGCTTCCGTTTGTTGCGGAATCGGAAGTTTTAAAAGCCGAACCGCCGGTTATCGAGCCTTCGGAATTTTTCTTTTTATCTCTATCAAACCAAGAAAATCCTTTTTTCGAGGGGGTTTTCTCTGCCGCAGATGCTCCGCCGGAAGCAACCGATGCACCGCAATGAGGACATTGTAGGTATGCATCTCCGTCAAAAAAGTGTCCGTTACTACATTTTATAACATTCATTACAATCGTCTCCTATTTTATCCTTATTAACGCAACAGTCATATTGTCGCGTTTTTTGTTTCGATGCTTTTTTGCCTTTAATTCCAAAGCTTGTATAGCCTCTTCTATATTATTGAAATTATTAATTATGGAACATATATCTTGGTCGTTAACTATTTTATACAGTCCATCCGACATTAACAAAATTCTGTCGTCCTGCTGCAATTCAACGGGCGAATCGTTATAATCTATCAATCCCAAATCTCCGATTCCCAAATAGCTTATTAATGCTTCTCCGCGCACTTTTTCGGCATCGTATATATTGCGATCTATTACGCCTGCATTAAGCTGTTCCTTCAATACGGTTCGGTAATTGTGGTCTTGGGTTATCTGCACATATTCGCCGTTTCGAAAAAGATAAGCGCGACTGTCGCCTACCGAATTCCAGTAAAGCTTCGTTCCTGTTATGTAAACGCAAACCGCAGTGCTTCCCGCCCTTAAGGAATTTCCGTTAGAATCGGTAAGCTTAAGAACCGCTTCGTTTGCGCGCTTAATTATGGCTTGCAGATTCCCCACTATGTTATCGTTGGAAAAACTGTTTTTGTATTCTGTTAATATGGTTTCTATTGCTCGGTTGCTGGCTAAGCTGCCGCCCAGATGTCCGCCCATACCGTCGCACACCGCAATAAGCCCCTTAGTATGCCCCAACTCATAACCGAAGCTATCCTGCTGCTCTTCTCTATCTCCGATCACAGAAAGGATAGAAACCTCTAATATTTCATTGCTGTCAAATACCCTGTCGGGATCGCTTAGTCTTTCGGTCATAAATTACTACTCCAAAAAATAATTATTTTTCGTTCCAAACGGCAATTGCCGAATAATTATCGGCATTTTTCCCTGCGCCGTTAGCTGCCACAACAGCTGCCATACTCTCAAGCCATTCTTCTACGGTGTTGGCTTTTTTTAACAATTTACACATTTCTTTTTCGTCTATCAGTTCCCAAAAGCCATCCGTACAAAGCAGGAACGCTTGGCATTTTTTCAAAGGAATAGGAACCATCAATTCATACATCGATTCTTCCCATTCAACTCCCAAAACCTTCAAAACGATATTTCGGTCGGGATGATTTCTTATTTCATTTTCCTTTAATCTGCGAGAGAGCACGAGCATTTGGGGAATGCTGTGATCCAACGTTCTGGCTTTGACCTTGTTCCCCTTAAAAACATATAATCTGGAATCTCCGATGTGCCCGATATATGCGTTTCTATCGTCGGTTACCAACGCCACTGCCGTGGTTTTCATTTTTCTTTTGGCATTTCTTGCAATCTGTTCTGCCATAAGTATATCCTGAGATGCAGAAAACGCATATCCTAAGAAATTGACCGCATCGTCGGTTTTCGAGAACTGGTCCTTAAAGACCTCTACCACCAACGAGGATGCAATATCCCCCATACCGTGACCGCCCAAGCCGTCACAAACAATATAACAATTATTTCCGTTGTTTGTACAAACGCCTATAGAATCCTCATTTACCTCGCGACCGCCTACGTTTGTCACGGCCGCACACTTCAATGCACACATATCTATCCTCCGAAACCATCAATAGCACAAAGCATTAGCGCGATCGATGGCCCTGCTTTGCGCATCAAAATAGCTGTTGCCTGTATAACGCAATGCATCTGCATAATTTTCCAGAGTTTTAATCAATTTATCAGACGTAGAATTTTTTGAATCTATATCCAACCATTGATTCTTTATTTGTTCGTAATCCGGACCATTCCAAGCGGAATTAAGGTTTACAACAGATCTATTAATGCTTTCCATTTTTTGTTTTCTTTGCGATATGTAACTATCAATCGTCGCAGCAGTTTTCTCAAACTCGCTGTGATCTACCTTAATATAAGCCATAATTCCCTCCTATTTAAATGCGTCTGCGGCCTTAGAAACAGCCAATTCCGTGGCATAGTATTGTTCGGCGATATTGTTGCCTATGAATTTGGCTAAATTGTCGATAACCTTAAAGCTATCATCCAAATATGAATTTTTAATACTTCCAAATCTTCCCGAGCATGCGTTAGAAGCGTTGCTTGACCATTGAGAATTAAGCCGCTGAACCGCCTTTTCCACAACCGCAAAATCTTCAAGCATAGATTTATTTGTATTGGATATATCCTGTGCGCAGGCTTTTACGCTGTCGATGTTAATATAGATACCCATAATTTACCACCCTAATTTTTTAGCAACTATATCCCAGAAGCTGTCTTTTTTGTTTGATTTTGACGAGCTATTTGAAGATTGTGTTTTCTTGGCTGCTTCTGCCTTCCGTGCTTCTTCGGCTTTTCTTGCTTCTTCGGCTTTTCTTGCTTCTTCGGCACGTCTTGCTTCCTCGGCACGCCTTGCCTCTTCGGCACGTCTTGCTTCCTCGGCACGCCTTGCTTCTTCTGCTTTTCTTGCTTCTTCGGCGCGCTTTGCTGCCAAAAATTCATCCGATAATGCATTGGTGTCTATATTTTCCAATTGTTTTTGGACAATACGATACTTACCGGCAACATTATGTATGCTTCCGGCACTTTTCTCATTACCTATTCCCACAAAATCCCGACGTATTCCGTCGGATATGCTTTCCAGCTCGTTAATAATGCTCTTTAATTCCTGTTTTATATCATATAATTCCTGTTGAGAACGTGCATCCATCTTATAACTCCCGCTTGTTTAAAACTGGGAAGAAACGTTTCTTTCCACAGTGTCAAAATCGTCTGCCGTTTGGTTAAGATATTTTATGTTGTTGTTAATTCGCCAGCTTTCACAGGTAAGCAGATCCGCTTTTATAAGATTTAATAAATCTCTTAATCCAACCTTAAAATAAAGCGAATTCAATCTATCATCCAATTTAGCTAATCTTTGATTAACCGAATTCAACCGCTCTGCATACATCCTTAGCTTTGCCGTATCCAATTCTATAAATGAATTATTGGTTGCGTATTGATATCCACGGCTAAATGTCTTTCGTCCCCACGCCTGAAGCCCATTGGATACAAAGTTCGAAAAACCGATAATTCTGTTATAAATTTCAGCATTTACTACTTTTATCTTATTTTCAAGCCTAACCACCAAGTTGGCTATTTCGGTTACATTATTGATAAAAATACCGGTTTTAACCAAGGGCACTAATCTTACTGCCATAGATACCATACCCATAGATACCATCGATACTCCGACCTCTATTACAGGATGCAAATCCTCGCGGCGCGTAATTGTATTAACTACATCGCGGCCTGCGGATTCCAGCTTTTTCTCGGCAAACTCTATCCCTTCCGTTGTTAAAGGCCCTGCCGCAACCAATATACCGAGAATCGTTGCAAAAGCAGATGTTTCTTTTATGTCTATATCAAGATTTTCGCCGATAACGTTACCGCCGACGCTTTCTGCGCCTTCACCAAGCGTTTCCTGACATATTTTCATTACACCCGCAGTAACGTACTGTCTGATATCCGGTTCTAATTTCATAAGCTCATCCGAAAGACTCTGAACATATAGGGATACATCGCCGTAATCTTTCGCAAAATCGTTCAGCCTGCCTTGCGGATTAATAAGCTGTTCCATAAAATGATAGGCGCCCACATTATTGCCTACCGCCGGAGTTTCTAACAAATTGATGTTTTCTTCAGGTATTACCCTAACTCCCAAAACGTTAACGTAATCGTTGCTTGCGGAAAAACCGTTAAGCTTTTTCAGGCGTTCTTCATATTCCTCGCCAAAGCGGTTTTTAAACATTTCTATCGCTTCGGGAGAAAAGCCCTGTCCGTCAAAGCTATAGCACTCGTCTACACACGGCGAATTTATCGTAATAAACTGCGCCTTGTTGCCTCCGGCTGAATGTCCGGAAACGGTTATATGATGACCCTCTGCCCAGCCCTGCTCCGAGGCAAGCTTGTTGAACCAATTCAGCGCTTTAACCTGCTGATCCGAGGCATAATCCTCTTTTATGGTTTCGGTCAACATAACCTCGCCGTCTTTGCCGTAGGTTATATATGTATTTTCTTCGGGTATACCCGAAAGTCCATCGCCGTTGGTTTTCCACTCGCCGTTCCCTGTGCCGCGAAATACTACCGAAACATCCCCTTTGCCGTTGGAAAAGGCAAAAGCTCCCATTCCGTCAGGCTCTGAAACCTGATCCACCAAAACCAGATTTTTTAAATTGACATCATTGTTTACAGCAACCTTTAACTTGTCTACAATATCTCTATTCCCGCTGTCTTTTCCAACCGCCGAATCGAGTTTATGCACAATGTCGCCAAGCGTATCGTTGGGGGCTGTATCTACTTCTGACGCTACATACGCATATGCATTTAATATAGCCTGTACATTAGCCGTTTCGAGAACGATTCCTTTAGCATTGTTCATGTGGAGCTCCTTTAAAATAATTTACTGTCTGGGCGTACCGCATTTGGGACAAATACGCGAAGTAGCATCAAATCGGGTAGCGCAGCGTCTGCAAAAAGCAATTCCGCCCTCTTGAGTTTGAGCAGATGCAATATTGTTACCGGCACCGCGATATGTGGCAGAGTTAGAACCTGAGCTTTTTTTCAACAAAATTATTTGTAACACCAAAACCCCAATAAGTAAAACTGCCAAAATTGCCAAAAGCACGTATATGATAATGAATTCTGTATACATTTTTATCTCCTATTGTCTATCGAAAATATATTCTTCATCGGCAAATACCAAACGGTCGCCGGCAGATATTTCCACCCTAACCTCGGGTGGTATTTTTTTACCGTTTAACGCTGTGCCATTAGTAGAATTAAGATCTACCAAATAATAGGTTCCGCCATCATTTATGATTTCGGCATGCTTACGGCTTACTGCCCGATTGTTTATAAATAAATCTGAATATCCGCTTGTTTTGCCTATGCGAAAATCAATCCCTTCCACCCGAGTTTTGCTTCCGTCCCTTTGGGATATTAACCAAAAATCCGAATAAATAGATACGGTTTCATCACAGGTGGCGGTGTTTTTCAGTGCTGCAAGGGGGTTATAAACGCCCGCCGGAGATTCGGGGGATTTATCTTCCTCGCAATCGCAGTCATGCGACTCCTCCACATAGGTGGCCGAGGGGTTGTAAGAACTACCGTACAGGCTCTGAGCAAATTCCTTTATTGCAAATTCCGAAAAATTCACTCCGTCGTTTAATATTTCTATAAAACGCTGAATATACGCCGTATCCTCACGGGGGTTAAAGGACGCCATGGAAATAATGCCGTTTAATACGTCTTTTACGGAACCAACTGCATCAAAAGGCTGAACCGGAACGTAAATAAAACATATTTGCCAATCGGCGGGATTTACCAAAACCGTATCCATGGTAAATTGGATTAAATTCCTGTTAAAATACAGCTTTGAAGCAATATCCAGGCTGTCAAACATGCTTTGCAGCAGTTTTTTTAATATTCGTTCGGAGATTATGTTGAATTGCAGGAATTCCCGCAACGATACCAAGCCCGTAAGATCATATATTAATTTAAATTTTCTTCCCGTACGTTCAACCTGAAATCCCAAAAAACCGGGAACTCCGTTTTGGTTGATCTCGTGAACCTCTCGTTCATTTAATTCTTGATTTGCCTTACCCTTCACACAAAACAGAGTAACGCCCTTTTTAAAAACGATTTTACTTGATTTCATCGCGGGAATTCCTTTGCAAATTAATTATTCTTCGTAACTATTCGGTTCAACCGTTATAGAACATTCTTGTTTAAACCGTTTGTTATTAGTTTCAACAATCAATGTGGTAGAACCTGCACCTTGAGCTTCTATTACAATAAACTTATCATAGATATGCGCTGTAGCTATTTTGGGGTCTATTGTCTTTACCGAAATATTACCCATATATTTCAATTCATCCTTATCTACGGGAAGCTCTATAAGTCGTACTGTAGAACATGTATATTCGGGAAGAATTACTTTATAGCTATTGAGTTTAAACTCGCCCGTATCCTCTTTTACCTGTTCTTGATCATCGGATTTTTCTGCATCTTTTTCTAAAAGCGTACAGGTTTCTACTATGCCGGTATCTTCAATATGCCATATCTTCCAAGTTGTTTTTTTCTTTCCGGTGCTTAAATTAAAATCATCATCAAAAGCCCTTATAAGCTTTCCTACCAAGGTCTTATCGGTTAATCCATCTATCTGATAAAACCAGTATATTTCGCAGTTGAAACAAACATCAATATTTTCATTAGCCTTCGCATAATCCAAAGCTTCTATGGTATAGTAACCATAGGTGGGGGTTAGACTTTGATTTCCCTCTATCTCAGCAGTTTCGATAACCTGTGCCTGTGCATCTATACCTACACCCGCTTGTAAATTCAAATCGATCCACGGCTTGGCTTTGCGGCTTCCCCATTTAAGCGAGAAATCGCAATGAACGGCAGCCTCGGCATTTGCGTTAACCTGAAGATTGTTTTTAACGTCGGTTTTATTTATGTATGTAACTTTATTGTTTTTTATTGAAAATCCTCTTCCGCAAACAGCTTCAAGGCCAATGTGAATTTCGCCTTCTACGGTAACAGTAACATAAATATAGGTTTCAACCATAAATCCCGCACCTAAATCCATATACATTCTGGCGATCTTTATCTCATCTGCACCTGCCGCATTATAACCCGTCAAACGTGCTCGCCTAAGGTTAGATAAGAACTTTCCGTTACCGTTATTTGCGGGTGCGCCTTTCAGTTTGATGCTCGCATCAAAGTCGCTGTCTATCGTATAATCTAATCTGCAAACAGCATTATCTATGTTACCCTTAAGAGCATCTCCGAAACCATCTACAGTCAGCTTTATATCCTTTATACCAAAAGAATAAGTAATATCACCTTCGTACTTTGCCTCGGACCAATGCTCAATGTTGTTCGAAACTTTTTGCTTTATTTTAACGGTAATACCGCTATCATTTATTTCTAACGGTTCTACCTCTATGCCGTCGGGAATTCCTTCTCGAATTTGTTTGATAGCCCAACCATTCATTTCAGATTTGGTGCATTTATTTAATTTAGCAGCTGCCAATGCTTCTTCGTCGCTAGCTATTCTAATTTTATATGAATACCCCAAGTAGCCCATAGGACGTGCCATTTCTTCCACTATTCCGCATAACGCCAAGGGCTGTTTCTCGTAATCAACAAAAGTCCAGTTTCTCATAAGTCCATATACAATCAAATCGCCAACCTTATACATTTTCGGATGGCTGGTTGGCAATGTGATGACCACTAAATCGCCTACCTCGGCATCTTCGTAGGAACTTATGCTGTTGTTAATCTCTTTGATTTTGGAGGTTTGTCCCACTTTGCAAGACATTTCACTTACTTTGATTCCGCTTGACGAAGGCTTATAAGACACTTCGTTCAAACCATCGAATGCTGCCAAAACACTATCGAAATCCGGATCTGACGGATTGTGAACGATGATATCTTCTTCATCGATTTCGTCAGTGAGGTCTATAACTCCATCTTTATATACAATCTCAATTTCCTCTTCGCCCGGTTCAAAAGTAGTAGTTCCATCTATATAAAGCATTCTGTCGATTGCTGCAACACAATCCTCATATGTCATCTTCTCGTTGGCATCGAAATAACCATTAGAAATAGAAACAATTTCGTGACCTACCGCATCCTTGCAAGCCTGAGGATCGTTAAGTTTTCCCGCATCTTTAAGGTTTATATCAAAATTTTTTCTGAAATATAATTTGTTGATGCAAAGTTCCGCAACAAATTCTTTTGTAACGGCATCGTCAAGTCTGGTAACCGCATCTTCCTTTGTAAGTAACCCATACTCTACCAGAGCAGATGCCGCGTCGAAATATTTACTTTCTACACTTAATTCAATATCGCAAAAGGGGTCCGAATACATATCCACGGAAGTCGCCTCCGCAAACATCATCATAAATTCGCCCTTGCTTACGTATTCATCATCATAAGCAACTTTGTTGCTACACGCTGAAAGCACCCCAAATAAAGTCGACAACACTAATAAAAATGCAATTATTCTCTTCATAAAGCTCTCCTATATATAATTAATGTATATATCAAACGGTTTCCCTATTATTTTCTGCTTTAGATATCGGGGTGTGAAACGGCTTTCACACCCCTTTTGGTTGTTTAATTATTTAAACTGAAACTGATTTGCGTTGGTTTCTACCGCGCTTTCGGTGGATTCATAGCTTTGTGCGGTTTGGTCGAGGAATTTTGCGTAGCTTTCTACGATGGATTTATATTCTTCAAAGCGGGGCTTAAGGGCATTCATTGCGCTTCTTATCGAAGAAGCACCGTCGCTCTTCCAAGTTGCCTCTAAATCGTTCATTGCTTTATTAATATTTGCGAGTTTTTCATCCATTGCGCTGTTGATAGTGCGAACCTTACCTGCTGTTTCAACAAGCACTTGTGTAGAAATCTTAATAGAATCTGCCATTGTGTTTATCCTCCTTAATTAGCTAATTTGCCTGCATTGGCAACGACTGCAGCCTGAGTATCTTCGTATGCTTTTGCACTTGTTCTAAGGAACTCGGCATACTTATTCATAAGATCGTACATTTTTTGGAGATCGTCTTTAAATCCGTTAATTTGATTGATGTATGCAACGTTGTCCTTGCCACTCCAGGTGGATGCCATTGCATTGGTCTCCTTATAGAGATTGTCATACTGCGCCTTATAATCGTTTGCAAGACCTTCGATCGCGGTGGCAGTAGTTCTGAGCTGTTCGGGGGTAACTTCAATAATTCTTGCCATTTTAGGTATTTCCTCCTTAATTTTTATTATTTTTGGCAATTATATCAACATCAGCTTCGAGCCGTTTTTTATTCCCAGCTGGAAAACCGACATGTTAATATTAATGATTTCTCCGCTTTCGCGGTAGCAAATTGCGGTATCGCGGGTTGCTATAAAACCGCCGTCGGAAAGCTCCGACACCGCACGTTTTATTAACTCGGACACCTCGTACATTGGGGACCGCAAAGGAATAAACATATCAAACGTTTCGTTAATGGAAGGTACGTATATTTCCACTGCAACTTTATCCATTTATCTGTCCTCCTCTGCATTATTCGACAACAACTTAATAAGATTGGGACGGTTTCTGTAAACTAAATAGCCGTAATTATTGCCATTTTCATCATACAATTCTCGAGTTATCTTATTAAGCTTAAGAACGTATTGGTCGGCAATTCCATCGCCTATCCAAATTCCGTCGGAACCGGTAATGGTGCGCTTGTACCATGCTTCATAGTTATATGTATTCAGACGGTTAGCAGATTCCATAACCACAAAATGAAGTTTATAGAAGGGCTCTGCCTTATCAAGCAACGTAAACAGCTTGTCCTTTCCGTCTGCAGATAATTGATCAACAAACCGCTTGAAGCCTATAATTATATATGCCTTTTCGGAATAGCCGTCCAATGACGAAAGATCGAGTTTTGCATCCTTATAAACGTTATTTCTTTCTACCATTTGATCAAAAATGCTTTGAACTATGGATTCAGCATCTGTAAACGCTTGCTCCGAAATAAGCTTTTCGGCATCTATCACAACGGTTTCAACTGTATCGTTCAGTACGTTTATAAATTCTCTTGCAAAAGAAGCCATTTCTGAAATATCGTGAGCCAAAACAGGAAGCACCACTTTGTTTTCAAGGTTGACTAGCTCAACATCCAGCGTTGCTTTAGAAACGCCTACGGGAACTCTGCTTATATCGCCCACGTAAGCAGAAACGAATTCCTTGTCCACCACATTCGGCAACAAAGGAATTGCCCTTGCTCTCGTCTTATATTCGGAAGCCTGTTCCTTGCAATAATTACGAAGATATTCTTGTATATCGGAAACGTCTTTACAGTAAGCGGTTTGGAATTCATATACCTTATCTAGGTTAACAAGGCCTCTGCCCTTGAATTTCGAGGGAACCAATCCGTCTGTCTTGCCCACGATAATGGAATATTCCCCGATATCGTTAAGCTGCATTGTCAGCATCATCTTGAAATTCTGCTGCATTCTGTAACGCACCGCATTGGCGGCATTTGCCGATACGGCAAAATATATACCGTATTTCACGCCATCACGGGCAAGAACGCTTAATTCCTCTTGAAGATCCTCGTACAGTTCGGCGAATCCCGAATAATTATTTATTACCGTAACAATGCTCGGGATCAGCTTGCCGCTGTTTCGGCAATAGCTCTCGTGATCTCCGCCAAAATCAGAAAACAATGCTTTTCTGTGTTCCAATTCTCGGTGCATCATACGGAAATAGTTGGTTATCTTTTCTTCCTCTGCCGAAAGAATCACTCCGCCCACCTGCGGTGCCTTTTCAAACACCTTAAGGGTTTCGGATCCAAAATCCATAATATATAAATTTAATTCTTCGGGAGTATGATGCTTCAACAATGAATAGCACATAGCTGTAAGGAAGGTTGTCTTGCCGTTTCCGGTAGAGCCGTAAACTAAGCAGTTGCCCTCTCGGCTGAACGGAACGGTAAGCACACCCTGCTTTTGATTGAAGGGATCGTCATATTCGCCAACGATGGGATTTAACGTAATGCCCTTCGCTTGAACCGAATATTTTTCCTCCAAAGCATCAATAAATATTTTTTCGGGTATAGGATCCAACCACAACGGTCTTACTGTAACCTTTTCTTCGGTCGCAAGCTCAGATAGATAATTTACAATAGAAACTATCTGTTTTATGTTATTCTTATTGATAGCCTTGTTGCTTTCCGGCTTAACCGTCATTATTATTCTGCCTAAATTATCGATAACCTGAACAGCAGAATCAACTTTCTTTTCCACGGTATCGCTGGGGATATATTCAGCACCGCACCAAGCAGACTGACCCAAAGCAAACAGTTCGTTAAAGCCTACCTGCAAATAGAATCTACCTGTTTGAGAAAGCTCTGCTGCGTCTGAACATTTTATCATATCTTGGCTATCGGATTTTTCTTGAACCTTCAAACACACGCGGAACTTACTGTTGCTCCAAATTTGGTCGTCTACAACGCCGCTTGGCTTTTGGGTTGCAAGAATAAGGTGAACGCCGAGGCTTCGACCTATTCGCGCAGCACTTATAAGCTGTTGCATAAATTCCGGCTGTTGAGTTTTCAGTTCCGCAAACTCATCGGAAATAATAAACAAATGGGGCACGGGCTCGGTTACAACTTTATCTCGGTAAAGCTGCTGATATTTATAAATATCCATAGTGCCCTCGTTGGCTATTTTACGAGCTTCGTTAAAGATCGCCTGACGTCTTCTTAATTCGCTTTGTATCGAAACAAGCGAACGCTTAATCGAGGAACCGTCAAGGTTGGTTATTGTGCCTGCAAGGTGAGGTAGTTTTATGCCTTTTTCGGGATTTTCGAAAGCTCCCGTAAGCCCGCCGCCCTTATAGTCGATTAAAATAAACGCAACCTCATCGGGGTGATAATTTACAGCCAAAGACAGAATATAGGTAATAATAAATTCGGATTTACCAGAACCTGTCATACCTGCAACCAAACCGTGGGGGCCGTGATACTTTTCGTGAAGGTCTAACAAAAAGGTTTCGCCGTAGGTATCAACGCCGATGGGAGTTTGAAGCGTTTTGGTGGGGTTGTTTTCTTTCCATCTTGTCAGCGAGTTCAAATGCTCCACCTTGCTTACGTTGAACATTTCAAGGAAGGTAAGCATAGTGGGCAATATGTAATTTTTGCTTGTAAGGTCAAGCTCGATATTTGCAAGGCTGTAAGAAAGCTTTTCCAAAACGCTTTCGTTTAGTTTATCCGCCCTAAATCTTAAAGAAGAACCGGTGGTATTGTCTTTATCGAACATCTGCGATTCGTCGCCGTTTGCATGGATAATGCTCTTGGTTTCCTTGGGGAAATCGCTGAAATTTTCGCCCGCAAACAACAAAGTAAAGCCAGCGTTGTTTTTATAATTAAGAAGTTGACTGAAAACGCCGGTCTTTTTGTTAAGCGTAGATTCTGTTGCGATAATAACGTAATAAGGCACGTGATTTACTCTATCCCTGCTCTCTGCATCGGGACGGGAAAGAATGTTGTTCTCGATATACGCCGATAATTCCTTAATCTCGTTGGGGTTTGTTGCAAAAAACCTTACGGTTTTATCGTCGCTCCAGAAATGAGGAATAAATTTAACGAAATCCCATTTTTTCGCATTATTCTCGTCGGTAATTACCATTACCTTCAGCTCGTCATAGCTATGTAATGCCACCATCTGAAGAATAAGGGATTTGAACATATTTTCTACCGAATCGTCATCTCCGTAAATACCTGCCGCAATATTATCGCGCAGCGATAGGATTATCGGCACGTTATGAAGCTCCATCGGCGATTCCGCCAAAGCAAGCATAGCGTTTTGAAGCGAATCGGCATCCATAGTGAATCTTTTTTCGGGATATTTTACATCCAAATCCATCTTTACGCTGCCTGTACCGAGACGTATTTCCAAAAAGTCATCCTGACCGGAAACTCGTTCCCACAAATTAGGTGTCTCGTTGGTTATGCGGTATGCGCATTCGTTCTGGTCGATATGTTTTTTGTTAAGAATATCGCTTTGCTCTACTTCTATGCCCTTAATTTGATCGGATATTTCGTTAAGGTAAGCAAGATATTTTTCCTGACGTTCCTTTTCGTTCTTTATCTTTTGCTTTTTTTCGTACCGTTTGGTAAGCAACGGCCAAAGAATAGTACCCAAAAGCATACTTACCGACATAAGAAGAGTAGGAAGTGCCTGAGATATATTGCCGCCGCTTGATACCACGTTCATTACCGAAATAATACCGGTGCTTACCGAGGTCATACCCATAGTAAGCGAAGGTCCAAGCATTAGCGCCATGGGAACGCTGTCTGCTTTTTGAAGCTGAGGCGGCGGATCGATTTTAATTTCCTTGCGTTCTATCTCGCGGGAAAAACGAGGTGAGCGTTGGAAAAACCTTTTAATGGGAAGCTCTTCAGTTTCCTCCACAGGCACAATAGGTTGTGCAGGGAACACCGACAGGCTTTCGGAACGAAGATTAACCTTGTTATCAGGGTTATTTACAGCGAAATAATTATTGCCGATAATAATCTTTAAACCCATGATATAAATAAAATCACCGGGAGAAAGCTTGCGGGTTTTTACACTAAATCCGTTAACGTAGGTGCCGTTTCGGCTGTTAAGATCCTCTATGGACCAACCATTTCCGTCGAAGGTTAATTTTGCATGCTGACCCGAAACGTAACGGTTGTCAAAGAAGATGTTGTTGCCTTCGGAACGACCGATTGTAAAGCTATCTTTTTTGATCGCCATTATTTTGGTTAAAGTCTGACGGCTTTCGTCGATCTTCTCGACAAACAGCATTACCTTTTCGTCAGAGCCTTCAACTTTTATATTTAGAAAGCTGGCGTACGCAAGGACAATACTGGCAATTTTATTGCCCGAATTATCCAAAATCGATACCTTTTTATTGCTTTTAAGCACCCAAGAGCCGTTCACTGCCTCGATACTTACCAAGCGGCGAGGCGCGCCGCCCTCATCCAAATCGGAAATCCAATATTGCCCCTTTACCTTTTTAGGCAAGGTCGTGCTGAACATTCTGTTTGATTTAATTAAATTTACTATCATAATAAATACCCAATATTTTCTTATGAATTGATGCGGTTACCAACCCCAATAAACGTCAGCCGGACAACCGTCCAACCAATCGTCCGCCCAACCGGAAGGCTTAGATGTAGCTTCACACCCTAACAGCGCTATATATTCGCAGCCATCGAAAATACGACTGCCTATTTGCGTTACGCTGCGCGGTATAACCGTACCGTAAAAATTGGTACAGTGTTCAAATGCCGAATTACCAATTTTATATAGCGTGCTCGGTAAAACCAAATCATCCAAACTAGGACAACTTGCAAACGCGAAATTATCAATAACCTGCAACGAATTAGAAAGATTCACAGTTTTTAAAGCATCACATTCCTCGAATGCACCAATTCCTATATATACGATAGTGTTTGGAAGCATTACCGTTGTCAAGCTGTTGCAGTCTAAGAATGCGCATGAGCCTATTTCGGTAACAGTTGCTCCCCACGTTATATCATTAAGAGATATACAATCAATAAAAGTGTACTCAGGAATTGACGAAATAGAATCTGATAATGTAACAGTTTCAAGTCGAACGCATCTGCCAAATACCACATCACCCATAGCAACAACTGAATCGGGTATCGTCACCTCGGTTAACATCTCACAACCATCAAATGCATATCTGCCTATGTATTTGACAGAATTAGGTATATAAACCTTTTCCATTGTACTATTCCATACATCCGTGCTAGTATTTGACGGTGTGTTATACGAAAACGCAAAATCTGCAATTTGATTTACCGGCATACCGTTAAAGCTATCGGGAATAACCACGTAGCTATCGGTACAAGAGCCCCGACTTACGGTATAACCCGAATCGTTCTGAACATAGCTCAAACCTTCCGACGGTTTAAGTTTTCCGCAATAAAAACAAGAACTGCTGCCGTATGAATGCTCCCCTGTTGGAGGAATACTAATAGATTGCACATCGCCGCAAACCGAGCAGGTGCGTTGCTCATTGCCCGAACCTACACACGTGGGAAATAACGTTATCGTCCAATCGCCATAAGTATGGCTTCCGGTTGCCGCAATCGACTGCGTTTCGGCTTTACTGCAAACCGAGCAGGTACGTTTTTTACTACCCGCCTCTACACAAGTAGCAGATTTGGTGGTGGTCCAAGAACCATAACTATGGTCGCCCGTAGCTGAAATCGTTACAGTTTCTTTATGTCCGCAAGCGGTACAAGAACGCTGTTTTGTGCCCGTCGCCTTACAGGTTGCCACTTTTGTGGTGCTCCACGAACCGTAGGTATGCGAAGTTAAATCGCGCTTTTCTCCGCAATCGCATATCTTCCAGTGGGACGTTTCGTTAGTTTTCCAACTGCTTGAATAGGAATGAGTATGGCCAAGAACGGGAATTGTCGCCGTTTCCTTATATCCGCAAGTGGCACAACTGCGTTCTTTACTACCATTTGCTGTTTCCGTTGCGTTGGATATAACGTTCCATTCACCAAAGTTATGCTCTTGTAATTGATTTTTCTCTCCGCAATCGCACGCCGTCCAATGGGAGGTTTCGTTACTAATCCAACCACCGTAAGAATGGGTGTGCGGAGCAACCGAATTGTCCTCTGATACATCGGGTG
>JAFYOG010000089.1 GCA_017560285.1 Clostridia bacterium | reverse complement strand
TTAATATCCGTATTTTTTGCGGTTTGCAAGCAAAAACACCAAGGTTACCGCAACAGCCATAAGCTCTGCCGCCACGATAGATGCCCAAATGCCGTTTAAGCCCCAAATTAATGGCAAAATTAACACGGCGGCCACCTGAAATACCATTGTTCGCAAAAAAGAAATTATTGCCGAAACCAAGCCGTTGTTTAGGGCGGTAAAGAAGGAAGAACCGAATATTGCCAAGCCTGCGAACAAGAACGAGAAGGAAAAGATATAAAATGCGTTCACAGTCATAGCCTGCAAGCCTGCATCGTATTTTACAAACAGGTTAGAAAGGGGGCTTGCCAGCACTAACCCCAAGGCAAGCATTGCCGCCGAGGCTATGCCGTTTATAACAAAGCTTTTGCGCAAAAGGCTTTTTAGCTCGGGCTTGTTTTTATCGCCGTAATGGTAACCGATTATGGGTGCGGTGCCCACCGCATAGCCGATATAAATGGCAAGGAATATCATATTAACGTACATAAGCACGCCATAGGCGGCAACGCCGTCCTCCCCTGCATAGTTAAGTAGCTGTTTGTTGTAAAGCATTGCCACCAGCGACATAGATATGTTGGACATAAGCTCGCTGCTGCCGTTGGTGCAGGTCTTTAAAAGCGCTTTTTTATCGAAATTAAATTTACCAAGCTTTAAAAGGCTTTCGTTTTTGCGAAAAAAATATATTAACGGCAAAATTCCGCCCACAACCTGACTTAACGCGGTGGCGATTGCGGCGCCCGTAAGCTTATATTCCTGCGGTAGGCAGATAACCAAAACCGCATCTAAGATAATGTTAGTCATACCTGCGGCTACGGTTACCCACAAGCCGAGGTTGGGCTTTTCTGCCGTGGCGAAAAAGCTTTGAAACTCGAACTGAAGCATAAAAGCAGGCAGTGCCGCAAGCAATATTCTGCCGTAGGTTACGCAATGCTCTAAATAAACCCCTTCGGCGCCAAGAAGTGCGGCAATGGGGCGGATAAAAATTATGCCAAGCAGTGCCACAACCACGCCCAAGCCAAAGGAAACGTAAACCACCATAGAAAAAATGCGGTTTGCTTTTTCTTTGTTCCCTTCGCCCATTGTTTTTGCAATAAGGGCAGAGCCGCCGGTGCCGAACATAAAGCCAAAGGCACCCAAAACCATTATTAACGGGTAAATAAGGTTTACGGCGGTGAAAGGCTCTTTACCCGCAAAGTTAGAAACGAAATAGCCGTCGATTACGCCGTAAATCGACGTAAAAATCATCATAAAAATTGCAGGCAGTGTAAAGCGTATTAACTTTTTATAGGTGAAGTGCTCGTACAGATGTATTTTCATATTATCCCCATAAAAACATACTTTGGCTATTGTACCACACAAAATAACACCTTGCAATAGCTTTTGCAAGGTGTTTGTTTTTATTTAAACAGCAAAGCCATAAACATATCCTTTAGCAAGGAACCGTAGGTAACCTTTTTTACCTCTTTTGCGGCGGTAACCTTTGCGCGGGCAAGCTCGGTTCCGTTTAGATAATATGCCACGTAGCCGACCTCTTGGTCAGGGGCAACAGGGGCTTCTATGTAATCCTTAATAAATGCCTTTGCTTGGGGCTGCTCTTTGCTTCCCTTCTCGGTAAGCAACGACAGAGGCTCTACCTTTAACTCTACGCAGGTTTCCACGCCCTTTTTTACGGTAATAGGCTCTAATTGAGGCGGCTGAGGTTGGGTTACGGTATAGTTGGCAAAGCCGTAATCCAGCAGGGATTTGGCGGTAGAAAAGCGGATATCGCTGGTGCTTGCCCCCAAAACCACGGCGATTAACTGCATTCCGTTGCGCTCGGCGGTGCCGGAAAGGCAATATTTCGCCTCGTCGGTAAACCCTGTTTTCATACCCGTTGCGCCTTTATAAAACCGAATAAGCTTGTTGGTATTTGCCAATCCGAAGGCGCCGTTGCGGATGGTATCCATCCATATTTTTGTATAATCGAATATTTTTGTGTGCTTCATAAGCTCTTTTGTAACCAAGGCAACGTCGTAAGCGCAGGAATAGTGGTTTTCGGCAGGGAGCCCGTTGGTGTTTACAAAATTACTGTTCTCGCAGCCCAGCTCCTTTGCCCGTTGGTTCATTGCCTGCACGAAGGCGGCTTCGCTTCCGCATATATATTCACCCAGCGCCACGGTGGCATCGTTGGCAGAAACCACAACAAGAGATTTTAGCAAATCGTCTACGGTAACCTCTTCACCGGGCTCTAAAAACACCTGCGAACCGCCCATGCTTGCGGCATATTCCGAAACCGTAACCTTATCCGAAAGGGATATTTTCCCTGCATCTACCGCCTCCATAACCAAAAGCGTGCTTATTATTTTTGTAACCGAGGCGATGGGCAGATGATCGTATTCGTTTTCGGCATAAAGCACCTTTCCCGTGGAATATTCCATTAACAGCAGTGATTTTGCATCGCTTTGGTTTACGTATTCTGCCGCCGCGGGCAGATACCAATAGGATGCGGGCAGGTCGTAGGGGTAGACCTTTGCCGTTTCGGTAGCCTGTACCGCGAGCGTACCGACCCCAAGAATAAATAACGCAAGAAATATACATATAAGCTTTCTCATATTCTGCTCCTTTTGGGTTTTTATAAATTTTATTCAAAGGAGGGTGATATTATGATTTGTTCTTTTTTAAATATGAAATTTTCGGAAAATTTGTTGAAATTTCTTGCAAATTTCTCTTGTAATTGCGTGGGTCGGGTGTTATAATATCTTATCATTTTTTATATTTGTTTGTTTATATAAAAGCAGGAGGAAATTTATATGCAAAACAATATTCGTCCCGAATCTATGGCGCGCATTAATAACTTTGACCTTGCTAACGAATTTATCGAAGTACAGGTTAAAGAAATTCGCGAAACTGTTGGCGACAAAAAGGTTTTATTGGCGCTTTCCGGCGGTGTGGATTCTTCGGTTGTTGCCGCGCTTTTAATTAAGGCTATCGGCAAGCAATTAGTGTGCGTTCACGTTAACCACGGTCTTATGCGTAAGGATGAATCCGAGGGCGTTGTTAAGATGTTCCGTGATGAATGGGATGCCAACCTTATTTACGTTGATGCTACCGACAGGTTCCTTGACCTTTTGGCAGGCGTTTCCGACCCCGAAAAGAAGAGAAAGATTATCGGTGCCGAATTTATTAACGTTTTTGCAGACGAAGCCCGCAAGTTAGAGGGCATTTCCTTCCTTGGTCAGGGTACCATTTACCCCGATATTTTGGAAAGCATTAAGCAAGCCGAAGGCAAAAAGGCTGTTAAATCCCACCACAACGTTGGCGGTCTGCCCGAGGATTTGCAGTTTGAGCTTGTTGAACCTTTAAAGCTTTTGTTTAAGGACGAGGTTCGTGTTGTAGGCGAAGCTTTGGGTCTTCCCCACGCAATGGTTTACCGTCAGCCCTTCCCCGGCCCCGGCTTGGGCGTTCGCTGTCTTGGTGCTATTACCCGCGACAGATTGGCAGCCCTGCGCGAAGCAGATGCTATCCTTCGCGAGGAATTTGCAAACAGCGGTCTTGCCGAAAAGGTTTGGCAGTATTTTGTAGTTATTCCCGATATTAAGAGCGTTGGCGTTAAGGACGACAGCCGTTACGAGGGCTGGCCCGCAATTATACGCGCCGTAAATACCGTTGATGCTATGACCGCATCTATCGAAGAAATCCCTTACAGCGTGCTTCACAAGGTTACTTCCCGCATTACCAACGAGGTAAACGGCATTAACCGCGTGCTTTACGACCTCACTCCCAAGCCCTC
>JAFYOG010000088.1 GCA_017560285.1 Clostridia bacterium | reverse complement strand
CCATAGCTTTTTATACCGGCAGATTGACCTTGCGATTGCAAAAACACGTCGTTTACAGCGCCTGTAATATCACTTGCTACGCTATCTCTATACTTATCGAAGAAAGTAGAATAAGCAATAAGTTCTCCTAAAACTTCTTTAGGCATATGATTAAGCGAAAAGCTTTTGAACGCTTCGTTATCTGCATTTGCAATAGCAGAAGTCATATAATTAATTAAATTTGCATATCCGCTGTATCTTATATATGAATCATCGCTGTTTATGCAAACCAAAAATGCAACAAAGTTCGCCTCGTCCTCTCGGGCAATTCCGCGTTGGTGCGCCATTTCGTGGGCCATAGTAAACGGCATAAGAAAATCGGGGTATTGTGTGTTTACGTTAGATTCTCCCGTCATAAAAGTATATACACCCGAAATATGTGTATATAACATCGGCTTAGATAAGGCGATAGGCTTTGGGTTAGAATAAAAATGCGAAATATACGATTCCTTTGCGGCGTACGATTTGTACGCTTGGTTTAATTTTTTCGACAAGGTATAATAATCGTAAGGCATCACAGAGGAACCTGCAGAATCGAATGTAATATCCTGCAGATCGTTTTTAACCAAATTTGTTAAAATAATACCGGTTTGCACAAGCTCATTTTTTGTAACCGGTTCTTGTTCCAATCCAAGATTTTTAGCCAATTTGTATCGATTATATGCAGGCGCGAATGCAGTAAACAGAATAATAAAAATTATAAGAAATACCGATACCAACGGACGTGTCCATTTAAAAAAGGTTTCGTCGCTTTCGTCTTTTTTTGTTGCAACGTTTGACGCAATTATATAGCCGATAGCAAAAATGGGTATCGAAAGCAATAATACCTCTGCTAAAGAAAAGGGGATAAGGTTGGTAAGCATGGCCAATGCAAAACGAAGCCCCTGCGCAGGATATCTTGTCCATACCTCGGCAAAATCAGAACTAAATCGCGAAAGTATATAAACCATTAACGAACCGATAAATACCCATATAAGCAATTTCATTTTTTTAGAAAAGAATTTGCTTTTGATAATACGTTTATATAACGGCTGCTTTTTAATTTTTTCATCAGATAAAACCGCGGGGTCTTCCGCGGTTTTATCGTTGGTTATATTTGGTTGCAAGCTTATCTGGTTATTGTATGACTCCATCCAAAATCATCTTTCTTTTCGCCAAATTGAATACCTGTAATTTCGTCGTAAAGCATTTGAGCAATGCTGCCGATTTCGTTGTTGTTAATAATAAGTACGTCGCCGTTCCAATCTAACAAACCAACAGGAGAAATAACAGCAGCGGTACCGGTGCCGAACATTTCCTTTAGTGTGCCGTTTTTGCCTGCTTCGTATACTTCATTAATGGAAATTCTGCGTTCTTCTACGCTGTAACCTTTTGCAGTAAGGTAATTGATAACAGAATCTCTTGTTACACCGGGAAGAATGTTTCCTTCAAGCTTAGGAGTAATAACCTTATCGCCGATAACGAAGAATACGTTCATCGCGCCAACTTCATCAATATATTTGTGTTCAATACCGTCAAGCCAAAGAACCTGTGCATAACCGTTCTTTTCTGCTTTTTCTTGACCCTTCAAAGATGCTGCATAGTTGCCGCCTACCTTTGCGTAGCCGGTGCCACCTTTTACGGCACGTACGTATTCATCTTCTACGCAAATCTTAACGGGTGCAAGACCGCTGGCATAGTAAGCGCCAACAGGGGATAGAATTATCATAAACTTGTATGTGTGGGAGGGGTGAACGCCAAGGAAGGGGTCGGTTGCAATAATAAAGGGACGGATATAAAGAGAAGTGCCGGGTTCGGTAGGAATCCAATCCTGATCAACCAAAACCAATTCCTCTATCGCCTGAAGTACGTCGGCGGGATTAACTTCGGGGATACACATTCTTACGTTGGTATTGTTCATTCTTTCAATGTTCTTCATGGGACGGAACATAAGAATTCGTCCGTCTTGGGCTTTGTATGCTTTCATACCTTCGAACATTTCCTGACCGTAGTGGAACACCATACTTGCAGGGGAAAGGGAAATGTTTCCAAAAGGAACTATTCTGGCATCGTGCCAGCCCTTTTCGGTAGAATAATCCATAATAAACATATGGTCTGTAAATATCTTACCGAACCCAAGAGCACCCGTAGGCTTAGCTTTGGGTTCAGTGGTTAGTGTGCGTTTGATTTCCATTTTAATATACCTTTCAAATTATAATTTTCTCTACGATTAAATATTATACATCTATTTAACTGTTTTTTCAATAGTAAATGAAAATAATAATTATATAAATGTCGCCAAAACTCGGCATAAAAAGTTTAAGATTATGTAACATTATGTTCATAATTAAAGTGTATAATCTATTGTGTTAAAATGAAGGAGGTATGGCTTTTGGCGAAAAATTTAAACGTAGTTTCAATTTTCAAAAAGAATCGCATCGCAATTGTTGCCGTTTTGGTTTTTGCGTTGGCGTTGTGTAGCGTATTTGCTTTTGCGGCTAATCGTTCCGAAAATTCGGCGAACGAAGATATTTCTGCAGAAGTACTTCCCGAAGTTAATAAAACTGTCTTACTTAACGGATATGGCATATATATAGACGGCTATTTAATAGCAGCGGCAGAAACAGAGGAGCAAGCATCGCAAATGGTCGAAGATGCACTTAACGAGCGCATCAAGGCTTTGAACATAGATGCTTCTGCTAACAACAGCTTTGCTAACTCTGTATCATATATTCAAGGTAATTTTGAAGAAAACGCATTTAAGACCTCTGTTGTAGCTAACCTCGGTGAAATTGTTACCGATTACAGCGGCGAACATCTTCCTGTTACTCTTTCGGTTAAGACAGTTACCAACTATTCCGAATCTGTTGT
>JAFYOG010000087.1 GCA_017560285.1 Clostridia bacterium | reverse complement strand
TGTTTTGTTTAATTATTAAAATCTATAAGTACTGCGCGGGTGGGGGCGCCATCGGAATTGCCCAAGGGTAAGGGTTGGGCGGAAAGGAAATATGCCCCTGTATTTACGTTGGAAAGGCGGATGCCTTCAAGCAACACTGCTTCGGCGGTTAACAGAATTTTGTGAACCTCCATAGGTGTTTCGGTTGGACCTACGGTTTGGGATTCCACACCCAAAAGCCAGATACCGTTATTGGCGAAAACCGTTGCCGCTTGGGCAGAAACGGTGCAATCGCCCTTTAGCAATATTCTTTTGGCGCAATCGGGATTGATAAGATTTGCGTTGGCTAATATTTCTTGCGCATCTGCACCCGAAAGTATGCCGTTATGCTCTGCCACGTAAGACATTCCGATAAACCTGTTAAGTGGGATATCTGTAACGGTTTTACCGTTATTTAAAAAGTGGCTCGGAGCATCTATATGGGTGCCGTTGTGGGCGCACATAGAAAAGGCGGTTAGGTTATATAAATCGCCGTTATTTATAGAGCATATAATCTCTTTTTTAGGTGCGGGGTCCCCCGTGTAAACCTTACAGGAAAAAACCTCCTGTGAAATATCGTAAATCTTCATTACTTCTTTAGCATTATGCGGATGATTTCTTTATCGGTTTCTGCCATACCGCTTTGGGCTAATCTGCCCACGTTCTTTATGGTAGCCTCTACGCCGCCCGCAACGATGCCGTCGCCTTTATAAAATTCCTTGCCGTGCATATACATTTGCATACCGAGCAAGCCTGATTCTACTGCCGAGGCGATTTTTGCCGCACAGCTTGCTTTTGCGCCGTCGCACACAACGCCCGAATTTATTGCCAAGGCGTTTACAAGGGTGTGGGCGATTTCGTTAAGCTTGCCGCCGTGCAAATACATTACACCTGCCCCTGCACCGCAGCCTGCGCTTATGGCGCCGCAATATGCGGAAAGACAGCCGATGCCTGTTTTTAAATGTATGGTGGTAAGGTTGGAAACGAGCAATGCGCGGTATAGTAAATCTTGGGAAACGCCAAGCTCTTTTGCATATACGATTACGGGCAAGGATGCTGTCATACCCTGATTGCCGCTGCCCGAATTTATTACAACGGGAAGCTCGCAGCCGTTCATTCTTGCATCGCTGCCTGCCGCCGCCCAAGCCTTTGCGCGGTTGTGCACGGTGTTGCCGTAGGACATAAGCAGGGTTCTGCCTATGGCGGCGCCGTATTTGCCGGTTAAGCCCTCTTGGGCGATGGCGGTGTTATAATTTATTTGGCGGTCTAAAAGCTCTTTTACGTCGTCGATATTTGCGGTATCGGCAAAATCGATAATATCGGCAATGGTTAAAACCGAATGGTCGATATCGCCTGCGTTTTCCTCGATAGGTTTTTCGTAAACGGTAGTTCCGTTAACCTGAATTAGGCACAAGCCCGTATGGTGCTGTGCGGTGCGGGCAAAAACGGTTTTGGTTTTGCCTTTTATGGTTATTCCTATATCCAAAACTCGGCTACCCTCGGCTTCGCTTACAGATATGGGGGTGTTCTTTATAAATTGGGATATTTGGGCTTGCTGTTGGGGAGTTATATCGGCAAGAACCTCTAATTCTTTATTAGGGTTGCCCGCAACTATGCCTGCCGCGGCGGCGGATTCTATGCCGCGCAAGCCCCCTGTGTTGGGAACCATAACGCTTTTAACGTTCTTTATAATATTGGCGCTTACGCAAACCGAAACCGAGGTGATATCCTCGTCCATATATTCCTTTGCTTTTGCAGATGTCATTGCAATGGCGATAGGTTCGGTACAGCCCATTGCGGGGATAAGCTCGGAATGTAATATTTTTAGGTAGGTTTCGTAAAGCAGTTTATCCATAATTTCACGCCCTTTTTTATTATTAATTGGATTGTAACACATTTACCGACTTTATTCAACAATTTTATAAAAAAAGCCGAAAGCAATACTTTTCGGCTTTTTTATATTGGTTTGGTTTGGGTTTGTCGGTCGGCGGGGATTAATGATTGCGCCGTATTGTTTGCACAGTGTTCGTATTTTAAAAGCAGTTTATTTAGCCTTGGGCGGTTATAACGCTGTATTATTATAAACGGGATATTGCCTAATATGTAAAGCAGGCTGACGATTATTCCCCCTATGCCGCCCATTATTCTTATACAATGCAACGAAGCAAGGCACAGCCAGCAATGGACAAATTCGGCTACGCAGGTTTCTCTTAGCATTATTTTTAAATCATTTGCGGCGGGGAGCTTTTTTATTGCCTTTGGCGGCATTAGATTTTTAAAAAGCTTTGACATATCCGGAACCTTGCTTTGCCATTTTTTTACCTTTAGCTTGGCATAAAGGGTTCCGTCCTTTTCGAACTTTAATGGGTGCCAAGGGAAGGATTCCCAAGTGAACCATTTTTTGGGGATTATTCTTCCCATAACAAAGCCAACCACGCTTGTTATTGCTAAATACCACACGCAACGTATAAATTTGTTCACCGTTTTCCCTCCCTTTTTATTGTTGTAAATTCATTATAGTTAAAAAACATCAACTGAAGGTAAATTTAAAATCAACTTTAATTGAAAAAACCGCCCGAAGGGGCGGTTTTTAAGATTATTTATAGGTAACTAATTCGTTAATATCCTTACGCTTTTTGGGGCGAAGAACATCTTCTTCGGCGGGGTAGCCGATAGCTATTACAAGCCTGACGTCCCCCGAAAGGTCGCAGATTTCTTTTATTTTTTTGTTATCGAACCAGCCAAGAATACAGCTGCCTAAGTTTTGCGCGGCGGCTTCTGCGGTTATATAGGCGGCGGCTATGCCGATATCTATAGACCTATAATCGTTATGCTTTACCTTTGCGCCCAAGGCGGCGGTTTTGTTGTAGGGTTCTTCCGAGATAACAATAAGCACGGGTGCATCGGAAGAAAACCTGTTCATACCCATACCCTGTGTTGCTTTTGCAACCTGCTTTGCAGCTTCGCCCGTGCATACCGTAAAACGGTAGGGCTGGCTGTTGCAGGCAGAGGGGGCAAGGCGGGCGGATTCTATTATTTGACGTAGCTTTTCCTGCTCTACTGCCATATCTTTATTATATTTTCGGCAGGATTGGCGGTTTTGGGCTATTTCTGAAAAGTTCATTATTGCTCCGTAAAAAACTTTCTTATAACATAATCGGCAAATTCCCTTACTGCGCCCCTGCCGCCGTTGTTGCGGCAAACGTAATCTACCTTGGGGATAACCTCATCCAAAGCATCGGCGGGGCAAGCGGTTAAGCCGCAATGGGCGATACAATCCAAATCGTTTACATCGTCGCCTATATAGGCAATTTCTGCGGAGGTTACGCCGTATTTATCGGCAATTTCGGTTAGCTTTGATATTTTATCGGATATGCCCTGATATACCTCGGTAATTTTTAGCTCGCGGGCGCGGTTTGCCACTATTTGGGAGCTTTTGCCCGTGATAATTACGGGAACTATGCCGTATTTGGGGAATATATGGGCGATAGCATAGCCATCACGCACGTGGAAGGCTTTGAACATTTCGCCGTTATCGCCGTAATATATATGGCCGTCGGTAAGGGTACCGTCTACGTCCATTACAAAAAGCTTTATCTTCATTTTAGGATACCTGCCTTATAGATATCCTGCATAAGGATTGTGCCCACAACCTTATTATCGCTATCGAGCACGGGCATACCCGTTATGCGAAGGTCGGTCATTCTTTGCAATGCGTTTACTGCCATTTCCTTTTCGTTAATAAACTTGGGGGAATTTGTCATAACGTTATCGACGGTTTCGCTGTATACGTCTATGCCCTTTTCGAACATACGGCGTAAATCGCCGTCGGTTACGATGCCCATTAGGTTATTTTCCTTATCGGTGATTATAACCATACTTAAGCCCTTTGCGCTCATTTCCACAATAGCTTGCTTTAGGGAACAGCCTGTTTTTACAACCGCGTTATCGTTGCCGCTGTGCATTAGATTGTTTACGCGCACAAGAAGCTTTTTGCCCAACGCGCCTGCAGGATGGTGCAAGCCGAAATCCTCTTTTGTATAGTTCTTCATACGGGATGCAACAAGCGCCAAGGCATCGCCAAGCACCAACAATGCGGTGGTGCTGGAGGTGGGGGCTAACTGCATATAGCAGGCTTCCTCGAACTGAGGGAAAACAAGCATATAATCGCACTCTCTGGCAAGGGTGGATTTAGGCTTACCCGTAATTGCAACGGTGGCACAGCCTATTTCGTGCAGGGTGGGCATAAGACGGGTTACCTCGTCGCTTTCGCCGCTATAGCTTGCGATAAGGACAATATCCTTCTTTTCTACCATACCCAAATCGCCGTGCAAGGCTTCGCCGGGGTGCATAAAGAAGGAAGGGGTGCCCAAGCTTGCCAAGGTGGCGGCAATTTTGGTGCCGATATGACCGGGCTTACCCATACCCGTAAACACAACCTTACCTTCGCATTCCACCATTAATTTAACAACGGTTTCGAAATTTTCGTCCAAGGAATCGCGGGTTTTGTTTAGGGCTTCTATTTCTTTATCGAATATGGATTTTGCTTCTTCTATTATGTTGAACTGACGTTCCATAATTTTACTCCTGTACTGCTTGGTATACGCGGATAAGCTTTGTAAGCAGGGCTTTCATTTCTGCCAAGGGGACCATATTGGGGCCATCGGACTTGGCGTTGTCGGGGTCGGGGTGGGTTTCCATAAACAAGCCGTCGGCGCCTACGGCAATGGCCGCTTTGGCAAGGTATTCCACATACTGACGGTTGCCGCCGGTGCTTGTTCCGTTACCGCCGGGTTTTTGAACGCTGTGGGTTGCATCGAAGATTACGGGCACGCCGAAATCCTTCATAACGCGCAAGCCTGTCATATCGACCACCAAGGTGTTATAGCCGAAGCTTGTACCGCGTTCGCAAAGCATAACGTTATTGTTGCCGGATTCGGTAACCTTGTTAAGGCAATTCTTCATATCCCATGCGGCAAGGAACTGTGCTTTTTTAATATTTACACACTTGCCTGTTTTTGCGGCGGCAACCAAAAGGTCGGTCTGACGGCACAAAAATGCGGGGATTTGAAGGATATCGGCAACCTCGGCGGCGATGGGCGCCTGCCAAGCTTCGTGAATATCGGTACAGATGGGCAAGCCGAGCTCGTCCTTAACCCTTTTTAAAATACGCATACCTTCCTCGATGCCGGGGCCGCGGAAGCCGTTTATGGAAGTGCGGTTGGCTTTATCGAAGGATGCCTTAAAGGTATAGGGGATGCCAAGCTCTGCAGTAATTGCCTTTAGTTCCTTGGCGATAGACATTATTTGTTCTTCGGATTCGATAACGCAGGGACCTGCGATAAGCTGAAACATAGTTTTTTACCCCTTTTATTTTGGATTAGTCTGCCATATTATTTGCTATCATAAACTGTTCAACCGCAACACGGTCTTTGGGTGTATCTACCGAGAGGGTCTTGCAATGTGCGTTTATGTAGTAGCAATCCTTGCGGTTTTCGATAAAACGGAAGGAATCGTTTTCCTCTATCTTTTCGATAGGTCCGCGAGGTGTTTCGTGATAGTATTCCAATGCCTTTTTGGTGAATGCGCCTACGCCGACAAACTTTTGGTAAGTGTAATTCATATCGCCCTTGGGGAAAGGTATGGGCGCGCGGGAAATGAACAGACAGATGCCGTCCTTGTTGGTAACGATTTTTAGGTTAGTGGGGTCAACAACCTCTACGGGGTTGGAAAAATCTGTCATAAGGTTGGAAACGTAAAAGCCGTCGGCGGGGATAGCTTCGGGAATGCACTTTACGATATCGTCGGCAAGAACAAGGGGTTCGTCGCCGTTTACCATAACGTAAAGGTCGGCCTCAACCTTGTTGGAAACCTCCCAAAGACGTTCGGTTGCGGTTTCGCAATCCTTGCTTGTCATAATAACCTTTGCGCCGAAGCCTTCGGCAATTTCTTTTATTTCTTCGCTGTCGGTGGCTACGTAAACCTCATCAAACACCGATACCTCTTTAGAGTGCTTCCAAACCCAATATACCATGGGTTTGCCGCAAATTAATGCGCAGGGTTTGTTGTTAAAACGGGTGGAGCCGCCGCGTGCGGGAATCATACCTATAATTTTCATTTTATACCTCCGAAATTAAATTCCATGACCTGTTTTGTAGGGGTCCTTATGTATTAAACGATAAAAATAAACGCGAAGCAGACGAGCGTAGGCATTAAATCCGTATAAAAATCTGCTTTTTGCAAATACGCTCATACGATGGGTTGTAGTTTTTTCAAATATCTTTTGGGTTTTATATTCCTTAATATGCCTTTTTAAATAGGATTGGATCGCATTTAGGAACTGCTTGTTTTGCTTGAACCTTTTGTTAACATATATCGGGTCGACAAACATAAACGGGTAATCTACCGCGTATTTTAACGCGTAATCGAGCAAATCGGGACAATGCTTTTTTACTTTGTTAAGAAGATATTCACCAGCGTATATGCGGTCCGGACTGCATTTTTGCGAGGTGGTAGCAACTATACTTCCCTCTCGTTGACGGTAATACAACAATTTTTCGTCCGTATAAATCACGCCGTTATTCAATCCCGACAAATCTGCAGAGAAAATTACGTCCTCATGAACCTTGCCTTTTTGAAACGACAGGGTTTGGAAAAGACTGCGTCGATACAGCTTGTTCCACACACCAAATTCTGTTTTCTTTTGAAACTGCATAGCCAAAAATTCTATATTAGAAACCGTTTTAGGTGAAATATCGCCGATTTCTACATTAGGAATTTCCCCATCAGGGAACCGATGCACTCCGCATACGCTAAAATCGTATTGGGTGCCGTGCAGCATACCGTAAAGTGTTTGGCAATAGGTCGGGGCAATTAAATCGTCGCTGTCGATAAAGCAAACGTATTCGCCGGTTGCCGATTCGACGCCAGCATTTCTTGCATCCGAAAGGCCGCCGTTGGGTTTATGTATAACTTTTATACGTGCATCCTTCGTTGCCCAATTATCGCACATTTGGGGGCAATTATCAGGGGAACCGTCGTCAACCAAAATCAGCTCGAAGTCCGTAAAAGTTTGCGCAAGGATAGACTCGACACAGCAGTCGAGGTATTGCTCTACTTTATATACAGGGACTATAATGCTGATTTTTGGCATTTTGCACCGCCTTAATCTATTTTTGCTATAATCTGGCTTAAGTATTTTTCGTCCTTACAATCGGTATACACTCTTCCGTCTTTGGCTTCGTTAGTAAACTTGCCGGGAATAGCAATACGTTCCTTTGCACCGCGAAGGAACCATTCGTACTCTATATCCACGTTGCCTATATCCAATGCCTGAATATCCATTGCGGCAAATTCAGCCGCCAGCACGGTAGCGGTGGGGCCGAGAGCCATTATAATTAGCTCACCATTGTAATTGTTTAGGATGGTTTGCTTTATTTCTTCACGCTTTTCGAAAGCACCTACTGCAGGACCAAGAATGCGCTTTACGCTTTTTGCATCGTCGAACAAATCGTTACCGACGCCAAGACGGGTTTGATCACCTTCCACGATAATTATATCTTTATCTGCCCATAATGATTTAAGCAGCGGAAAGGTTTTTCTGGCACGTTTATCGGTTTTCCAATCTATGTACGGTCTTGTAATTTGAGAATCGCCAAAAAGATAACGTTTACCCGAATGAGCACGAATTAGATTAATAATTTGCTTGTGGTGGTTGTCTTTTCTGCCCCACTCTATCCAAAACGTACCGGAATGGTCATTGCAATCCTTAATAGTGTTAAAACAACGAGGGATGCAAAGAAGTAATCTTTTGTCTTTGTTGCGCAATACGTCAGCAAGTGCGGCGGAAATCTCGTTTGATAATGGCTGAAAACCCAAATCGCGCTTAGCATGTATTAAATCAAACTCTCCGTCTCCAAAACGAGCGATACTACACTTATTTTTCTTTATGTACTTGATCGTTTTCTTGTAATCCATTATACGTAATCTATACCTTGTGCGCAATACAAACATCCTGCGCCATTCGTAAAACTTTTCGTATATTTGGATTAGAATTTTCTTTACGGAGTGTTTCATTTTTTGAAAATCCTTTTAATTTTATTTGCAATAGCTTTGTATGTCCAATAAATATACATTCTTTTGGGGTAGGCAATTTCGTACAGGGGATAGTTTTTACTCTGAAAGCTAAACAAACTTTTATGATTACTCATTGTTTTTCTTAGTTTTTTCTTTAACGAAGTTATATGCTTTTCATTTCCAACTTTATGTTCGTTTAATTGGTTTAATTGGTTTGATATTACATTTACGAATGCGTAAATTGTTCTATCATATGCAGCGTTATAATTTTTCTTTGAAAAATATTGCAAACGTTTTTCGTAAGCATCTATCTCGTCCAAACGTTTTTTTGACCATTTAGAACGCGTTATACTATCATTATTTTGATATACATAATATATAGCATTCTCATTAATGGTAATATTTTCTGTTTGAAACAATAACAGGTGCGTAATATATGCATCCTCATGTAATTTTCCAATTGGAAATCTAATATTATCAAACAGATTTTTTTTATATAACTTACAGCAAGCACTTATACAATGAGAATAGTATTTGCAATATATATCTTCAGTCTTTCCAATATGCACATCATTACTAAATTTAAATTCTGTGCAAACGTCATACAGTATACCCATAGACACGCTACACATATTATTGATTGCATCGTTATATAATTTTTCCAAACATATATTATTTATCCAATCGTCGCTATCGATAAAGGTTAGCCATTCGCTGTCGCTATTAGCAAATGTCCAATCTATACCTGCGTTCCGTGCATCCGACAAGCCGCCGTTTTGCTTATGTATCACAACAATTCGGATATCTTTTTCTGCCCAAGCATCGCACATTGCAGGGCAATTATCGGGGGATCCGTCATCGACCAAAATTAGCTCGAAATCCGTAAAGGTTTGCGCAAGGATAGACTCGACACAACGGTCGAGGTATTGCTCTACTTTATATACGGGAACTATCACACTGATTTTGGGCATTATTTATTTTCCTTTTACAATATTAAATATATCCTGTTTTAATTTATCGAAATATGGTAATAAATGTTCATTATTATACCGATGACTACATTTGGGGATAGATGCGTATGCTTTTGCAATTTGGTTTGCATTATCTACAAAACGTATATACCCCAAGTCTTTTATCCAATCGTAACAGCCTTTTACTTTGGGACTTTTACTATTAATAACTATACACGGAGTACCAGTAATAGCCGCGAATATCATTCCATGAAGTCGATCTGTTATCACAAGTTCAGATGTCCTAAACTCTTCTAATTTAGTTTCCAAAGCATGTGTCCTGAGTTCTATAGAAACAGCACTAGGAGCATGAGTATCAGAATACCGATAATTATCTGCAAACAAACTCTCTACCTGAGATTTTAAAATATGTTCTTCTTCCGAGGTAATCGTTTTTTCACAATCGCTACGCAAGCAAAGCAAACATCCGTTTCTAACGACCGTTTCCTTCGTTTCATTTAAAGACAACACTACATCCGGAATTAATTTTACATTATTATAGGAATTGTGCATAATATCGTAAGAAGATTGTTCACGGGAATACATATACAGCTTACAATGGGCATTATAAATCTTTTTAGAATTATTATACTCTTCTTTGCCCCAATCGCTTTTTTCGTAATAAATAGTATTCGGCATTATTGCGATCGTAGATTTTGGGTTAAACCTAACTATATCACGCATAAGCAATTCCGCATCTGGCCACAATGTGCCCAAATTACCACCGCCATTTATAATGATGGGATATCCATTCATTATACTTAATAATCCATATTTTTGTAACAAAGCTAACTCTTTGCCAGTTATTTCAACATACGGTATACCCAAATCTGTTAACATTTTAATTTCTGCAATCGCTATTGCGTGATCTCCGAGATTTGAATGTTGCGGTGTCAATACCAATATTACACTTTGCGGATTTTTAGAAAAACAATTGTATATCTTTTTTTTATATACACTTTTCAGTAAGCGTTTTTCTTTTTTAAACAATTTCCATTCATGAAATCGACCATGAAGTTTTCTAAGTGGTAAAAGTATATCTTTACTCATTACTAGCTCTTTATCTCTTTATCTCTTTATTTTTTAAAATTCATTTTTATATCATGTAATTTTTGATAAAAATTACACTCTGACAATAATCCTTTGAATGTTACTTTTTTGTCAGGATTTTCAAATTTATATTTTTCTCTTTTACTCAGTTCTTTGTTACTTTCGTTTAACTTGCTATTAAGAAAATATTCCATTTCTTTAGAATACCAATTGGCGTTTTTTCTATTTCTGAGTTGAGCATACGTTGGGGTCTTTAGTTCGGTATAACTCCCAATGACATAAAATGGCTAGAGTTAACACAATATATATTGTGACATTTTCTGCCTACCGGTTCGAAACGAATAGGCTCATCTATATTCTCAAAAATATTGACACTATCTAAATTGGCATAACATTTCTTCAACTCGCCAGTTTGTAAATTAAGTACTCCCGAACAAAAAATCATTTTACAATAACTAACGGATCACAATATGTGTTACCCCAATATCTACTCAACCACGGCATATTATTATTAAAACCTGTTTTCGTGATAACTTCAAAAGCATAGAAATCTCTCAAAACATCATGGTTGATGTTAGTTCCAAATTGATCAACTTCATAAATAACCAAACTTAACATATATTTACCTGGAACCAACCGAGAGATATCTGCCGTAATTTTCACTGAATCATACAAATCTTTTTTTATTGCTATGCCTTGATTTGTTGTCATCATAGTTACAGGCATTCCATCTGTAGTTTTTATCATCATTCGGATATAGGCATCATTTATATCTTTGATACTGTTGTAATGCAAATCGAATGTCAAATATTCACCTACATCAAAAACTGCAGAATCGGAATTGCACGCCTCAAAGCGTGACATTTTTACAGGAGAAGATGCAAACTGGGGTTCTCTCTTAATTTTTGATAAATCAATTATTTTATCAGAAGAAGAAGCATTACCGAAATACATTCTAATACCTTCCTCTACGTCGCCTTCGAAGATTACGCGGCCTTTATCCAATACTACGCAACGGTCGCAGAGCTGGCGGATAGTGTTCATATTATGGGATACGTAAAGTACGGTTCTGCCTTCTTTTTTAGCGGCGTCGCGCATTTTATCAAGACATTTCTTTTGGAATGCCATGTCGCCTACTGCCAAAACCTCGTCCATTATCATTATTTCGGAATCCAAGTGGGCAGCAACAGAGAACGCCAATTTTACGTACATACCCGAGGAATAACGCTTTACGGGGGTATCGATAAAATCGCGAACCTCGGAAAACTCGATAATATCCTCCATTTTGGCATCTATTTCAGCCTTGGTCATACCAAGGATTGCGCCGTTCATATATACGTTTTCTCTGCCGGTAAGCTCGCCGTTAAAGCCGGTGCCTACCTCCAGCATAGATGCTATACGACCGTAGATGTCGATTTCGCCCTCGGTGGGTGCGGTAACACGGCTTAACAGCTTAAGCATTGTACTTTTGCCTGCGCCGTTACCGCCGATAATACCAAGCGCTTCGCCCTTGTATACCGTTAGATCTATGCCGTTAAGCGCCATAAAGGATTTGCCCACCAAGCGCTGTTCCTGACCTATTTTGGTATTGGGGTCT